>NZ_JBMIRS010000093.1:0-32628 GCF_049198005.1 Paracidovorax sp. MALMAid1276
CTAGACGATAGGGTCAAAACCTTGGAACTAACCGAACTCAAAATTTGGTGGAGGTAAACGGGATCGAACCGATGACCTCTTGCATGCCATGCAAGCGCTCTCCCAGCTGAGCTATACCCCCACTGAATGACTTCAAACACCTTGTATTTGTTGTCATCATCTGAGCCTTGAATTATAGACAGATTTTTAGCGGTTTCGCAAACGCGCTACAACTTTTTCACGGCCAACGAGTTCAAGGACGGCATCGACCGAGGGCGTGTGCGCCGTGCCCACCGTCAGCACGCGTGCCGGCATGGCCAACTGGGGCATCTTGAGGCCCTGCGCCGCCAGCACCTGCTTGAACGCGGCGGCAATCGACGCCTTGTCCCAGGCACACACCGCCAGTGCATCGGCCAATGCATCGAGCGCCGGAGCGATGGATGCAGTGACATGCTGCGCGCGCTCGGCCTCCACCGGCGTCACGTCGCCGTAGAAAACCTTGGCCCACTGGGCGAGCGCCACCGTGGTGTCGCAGCGGTCCTTGAACAGCGCGCAGATGCGGGCAAGCCGTCCATCGGCCAGGGCCTCGGCCGAGACGCCAAGTTTTTGCAGTTGCGGGCCCACCAGCGCAGCCAGCGCGTCGTCGGCCATGGCCTTCAGGTGCTGGGCATTCACCCAGCGCAGCTTGGCTTCGTCAAACTGCGCCGCGCTGCGGCCCAGGTGGTCGAGGTTGAACCATTGCAGAAACTGCTCGCGGCTGAAGATTTCATCATCGCCGTGGCTCCAGCCCAGCCGCGCGAGATAGTTCACCATCGCGTCGGGCAGGTAGCCTTCGTCGCGGTACTGCGTGACGGGCTTGGCGCCGTTGCGCTTGCTCATCTTCTCGCCCTGCTCATTGAGCACCGTGGGCAAGTGCGCATACACCGGCGGCTCCTTGCCCAGGGCGCGGAAGATGTTGATCTGGCGCGGCGTGTTGTTCACGTGGTCGTCGCCGCGGATCACGTGCGTGATCGCCATGTCGATATCGTCCACCACCACGCAGAAGTTGTAGGTGGGCGTGCCGTCGGGCCGCGCGATCACCAGGTCGTCCAGTTCGTCGTTGCTGATTTCGATGCGGCCCTTGACCTTGTCGTCCCAGGACACCACCCCGCCCTGCGGGTTCTTAAAGCGGAGCACCGGCTGCACACCGGCCGGCACGGGCGGCAGCGCCTTGCCCGCCTCGGGCCGCCAGGTGCCGTCGTAGCGCGGCTTTTCCTTGGCGGCCATCTGCTTTTCGCGCAGGGCGTCCAGCTCGGCCACGCTCATGTAGCAGGGGTACACGTGGCCCGCAGCTTGCAATTCGGCCAGCACGGCCTTGTAGCGGTCCATGCGCTGCATCTGATAGAACGGGCCCTCGTCATGGTCCAGGCCCAGCCACTTCATGCCTTCGATGATCACATCCACCGCAGCCTGGCTGGAGCGCTCCAGATCGGTGTCCTCGATGCGCAGGATGAAGTCGCCACCGCTGGCCCGGGCAAAAGCCCAGGGATACAGAGCCGAGCGGATGTTGCCCAGGTGGATGAAGCCGGTGGGAGACGGCGCAAAGCGGGTGCGCACGCGGCCGGGCGCGGTATGGGAAGTGGGTGCAGTCATTTCAACCAGACGGGCTCCTTGCGGCGCCCGCGTCAGATTCGTTCAATATCAATGGCCCGCCCAGGCGGTGCGGACCCGTCGGCAGTCAGGACTCTTGCGAGTTGGGAAGGGCCAGGCGAGAGGTGTCTTCTTCGCCCTCCTCGGTGCCCACGCGGCCTTCGTTCAAGCTGGCGATGCCAGCAGCGGTGATATCGCCGGTCACATACACGCCGTCAAAGCACGATGCGTCGAAACCCGCAATGGCACTGTTCAGCGAACCCACGGCTTTCTTCATGCCGTCCACGTCCTGGTAGATCAGCGCGTCGCAGCCAATGGCCTGGCGAATTTCTTCCACCGTGCGGCCGTGCGCCACCAGCTCGCTGCTGGTGGGCATGTCAATGCCGTACACGTTGGGAAAGCGCACCGGCGGCGCGGCGCTGGCCAGGTAGACCTTGCGCGCGCCCGCATCGCGGGCCATCTGCACGATTTCACGGCTGGTGGTGCCGCGCACGATGGAGTCATCCACCAGCAGCACATTGCGGCCCTTGAACTCGCTGCCGATCACGTTCAGCTTCTGACGCACGGATTTCTTGCGCACGCCCTGCCCCGGCATGATGAAGGTGCGGCCCACGTAGCGGTTCTTGACGAAACCTTCACGGTACGGGATACCCAGCAGATGCGCCAGCTGCGTCGCACTCGGGCGGCTGGATTCGGGGATCGGGATGATCACGTCGATCTCGTTGGGCGGCACCGTGGAGATCACGCGCTTGGCCAGCGCCTCGCCCAGGTTCAGGCGGGCCTGGTAGACGGAGATGCCGTCGAGCACGGAGTCGGGGCGGGCGAGGTAGACGAACTCAAAAATGCAGGGGTTGAGCTGCGGCTTTTCGGCGCACTGGCTGGCGTGCACCTGGCCGTCCAGCGTGATGAACACCGCCTCACCGGGCTCGATGTTGCGTTCGAATACATGGGAGGTGCCTTCCAGCGCGACCGACTCGCTGCCCACCATCACCGTGCCGTCCTGGCTGCGGCCCAGGGCCAGCGGGCGGATGCCGTGCGGATCACGGAAGGCCAGCAGCCCGTGCCCGGCAATGAGCGCAATCACGGCATAAGAGCCCTTGATGCGCTTGTGCACGGCGCGCACTGCAGCGAACACGTCGTCGACCTGCAGCGGCACGCCGCGGGTGGAGCGCTCCAGCTCGTGTGCGAACACGTTGAGCAGCACCTCGGAATCGCTTTCGGTGTTGGTATGGCGATGGTCGGTCTGGAACAGCTCGGTGCGCAGCTCGCGCGCATTGGTCAGGTTGCCGTTGTGCACCAACACGATGCCAAACGGCGCGTTCACGTAGAACGGCTGGGCTTCTTCCTCGCTGTAGGCATTGCCTGCCGTGGGGTAGCGCACCTGGCCCAGGCCCACATTGCCCGGCAGCGCCCGCATGTTGCGCGTGCGGAACACGTCGCGCACCATGCCCTTGGCCTTGTGCATGAAGAACTTGCGGCCCTGCTGGGTCACGATGCCCGCTGCGTCCTGGCCGCGGTGCTGCAAGAGCAGCAGCGCGTCATAGATCAGCTGATTGACGGGCGCTGTGCTGACGACGCCGACGATTCCACACATAGTAAGTTTCCATCCGTTTGCGGGAACAGCCCCGCGGCAACCTCTTGGCAGCGGCTTGTGGCCCCTGCACCCCACTTCATCACGAAGGCAGATGCCTTCCAAATTCCTCCGGCAGCGCCGGTTTCAAGCCCCTGAGAATGTCGGCCAGCACGGGCGCGCCCTGCGACTCCTGCCACCAGGGCGCGTCGTGCAATGGCGTGAGCCCCGCCACCACCGCCGCCACCAGCAGCAGCACCAGGCCGCGAATCACGCCGAAAGCCGCTCCCAGCGTGCGGTCTGCGGGACGCAAGCCAATCGCCTCCACCAGTTTCTTGCCCAGCCACGCGAAAAAACCGCACACAAAAATCGCGGCCACAAACACCAGCACGAACCCGGCCGCATACCGCAGCGAACCCGAGGGCTCCCCCATGGGCAGCCATTCGCCAGCGTCAGCCGCGAGCCATTGCGCGGCGAAAAAGGCGGCAACCCATCCCAGCACCGACAGCACCTCGAACACCAGGCCACGCCAGGCGCCCACCAGCATGGAAGCGAGCAGCACCGCCACAAAGATCCAATCGAGCGCAGCCATGGGAACGGCAGTAATGAGAAGCGAGGTGAAAAAATCGAGCTGGCTATGGCGTCGTGCCGCAGACGGTGGCACAACACGACATCCTTGCATTCGCGTCCACTGCACGGCACAAGCCACGGCGACAGCCGTCGCCATCGCACGCAGTCGCAACGATGGCAGGGGTGTGGAGACGCGATGTCATGGGCGGTTGCATGCGCAGTGGTTTGCGGGGCAGCGCACTAGAGCGTCAGCACCGACGCCGACAGGTCGAGGGCCTTGATACGGGCTGCCGCCTTGTCCGCCTCTGCCCGGTTGGTGAATGGCCCCACCCGAACGCGCGTGCGCTTGCCGTCTTTGGTGTCCACCACCTGCGTGTAGGTCTTGAGGCCTGCGCGCTCAACCTTGGTGCGCGCCTCACGGGCTTTGTCGGCATCGGCAAAAGCGCCCACCTGAACAATGAACCGGCTGTCTTCCGCCGCTGTTGCTGCTGCTGCAGGCTGGTCGCCAGAGGCTGGGGCGCGGCCCTCGAGCAAGGCGCGGGCGCGCGCGGCATCGTCAGAACGGGCTGGCTTGGGATCGGGCGATGGCACCGGGTGCACCGGGTGCACCGGGACCTTCGACTCGATCCGCGCCTCGGGCCGAGTCGGGGCTGCAGGTGCAGCTGCAGCTGCAGCCGTGGCCGGGGCCGGCCGGGAAGCAGCCTGCCGGGCTCCCGGCACGAGTTCTTCGCCGTCCGTGATGCCGTTGCCGGCCGCCGCCTGGCCGCCCGCACGCGCGGGCGCTGCGGGCCGTGGCGCTGGCACGGCAGCGCCCTGCGGTAACGATGCAGGTGCCTGCGCCACGGCGGCTGGTACAGGCGCCGCGGAAGGCGCGGGCACCACCAAAGGCGCCACCTTGTTGCGGTCAGGGATTTCGATGGGAATATCCACAGCGACGGGGCGCGGCTGGGTGTCGAACAGCAGCGGAAACCCCACCACCCCCACCAGCACCAGCACCGCCGCGCCGATCAGGCGGTGGCGTGCCCGGCGGCGCATGGCCTCGATGCTCTCGGCTTGGGAGGAGCGGGAGCGCTTGACCGGCTTTTCGTCCGGCTGTTGTTCACTCTGACCGGGCCACCGAAACTTGAAAAATGCCATGGAGTAGAGACTCGTGGGGGCTGAAGAACCGCTGAACCCAGCCCCTTCAGCCCAGATGCTTGGCGTGCAGGCGCGGTGTTCCGTTGGTCAGCACACCACCCACCGTGTAGAACGAGCCAAAGACCACGATTCTATCAGCCGGGTCTGCGGCAGAGACCGCCGCCTGCAGTGCGTCCATGGGGCTGGCGTGCAGGCTGGAGCTGACCTGGCGCTGCCCCCCGGCCACCATCTGCACGGCGTTCCACTTCTGCTGCAGCGCGGCTGCCGTTTCTGCCCGTGGCGTGGGCAGATCGGTGAAGTACCAGCGATCGACCAGCGGGCCTACCTTGGCCAGCATCGGGGCGAGATCCTTGTCCGCCATGGCGCCAAAAACTGCGTGGGTGGTGGGGAAATAGCCCATCGCGTCCAGGTTGGCGGTGAGTGCGGCCACCGAATGCGGGTTGTGCGCCACGTCCAGCACCAGGGTGGGCTGGCCCGGCACGATCTGGAACCGGCCCGGCAACTCCACCATCGCCAGCCCGGTGCGCACCGCCTGCGCGGTGATCGGCAGGCGCTCGCGCAGGGCCTCAAGGGCCGCCAGCGCGCCCGATGCGTTGATGAGCTGGTTGGCGCCCCGCAGCGACGGATAGGCCAGGCCCGCGTACCGCCGCCCCCGGCCTGCCCAGCTCCATTGCTGCTTGTCGCCCGAAAAGTTGAAATCGTGCCCGAACCGCCAGAGGTCCGCACCGATCTCGAGCGCATGGTCCAGCACGCTTTGCGGTGCCATCGGATCGCTCACCACCACGGGGCGGCCGGTGCGCATGATGCCGGCCTTCTCCCGGCCGATGCTCTCCCGGTCCGGGCCCAGGAATTCGGTGTGGTCAATGTCGATGCTGGTGATGACGGCACAGTCGGCATCCACGATGTTGGTGGCGTCCAGGCGCCCCCCCAGCCCGACTTCGAGAATGGCCACGTCCAGCAACGAGTGGCTCATCAGCCGCAGGATCGCCAGGGTGGTGAACTCAAAATAGGTCAGCGAAACTTCATTGCCGTTTTGCGTTCTGGCGCTTTCCACAGCTTCGAAGTGCGCTATCAAATCAGAAGCATTGACAATGCTGCCGTGCACGCGGCACCGTTCCTCGAAGTGCACGAGGTGCGGCGACGTATAGACACCCGTGCGGTAGCCGGCCTGCAGCGCCACGGCCTCCAGCATGGCGCAGGTGGAGCCCTTGCCGTTGGTACCGGCCACGGTGATCACGGGACATTCAAAACGCAGCGCCATGCGGCGTGCGACCTCGCTGACACGGGCCAGGCCCATGTCGATGCTGCGGGGATGGATCTGCTCGCAATGGTGGAGCCAGCCTTCCAGGGTATCGGGTTTGGTGTGCATACAGCCCGCCATTGTCGCCCAGCCCCTGTCCCCGTCACGGGGCGGCGCACCGACTTGGAGGATGATCCGGGGCATGACGAACGCTTCCAACACCCCCTCCATCACGCTCTACGGCATCCCCCAATGCGACACGGTGAAGAAGTCGCGCGCCTGGTTCACCGGCCAGGGCATCGACCACCAGTTCCACGATTTCAAGAAACAAGGCGTGCCCGCAGACCTATTGACGGGATGGATGGCTGCGGTGGGCTGGCAAAAACTGGTCAATCGCCAGGGGACGACCTGGCGCAAGCTGCCGCCGGCGGTCCAGGCAGGTGTTACCGACGAAGCCAGCGCTGCCGCGCTGATGCTGGAACACACCAGTGTCGTCAAGCGCCCCGTCGTGGTGTGGCGCCATGGCGGCCAGGCACAGGTGTCGGTGGGGTATTCCCCCGAGCAATGGCAGGCCTGGGCAGATGCTGCCCGCGCGGCTTAATGGAATCACCTCCCAAAACCCGGACAAACCGCACAATTCTTTACGCAGATTTACGGCCCCGCCCCCCTGAATTGACCGGCGCGGCCTAAACTTTTCTGCAGTCTGGTGCGTTATGTACCGACCCGAAAGGAGTTTCTCCATGAAAAAGATTGTCGTCTTCACCAGCCTGGCCGCCGTTGCCGCCGTCGCCAGCGCCCAGGAACAGGGCCGAGTCCTCTCCGCCACTCCCATCGTCCAGCAGGTGGGCATCCCCCAGCAGGTCTGCGGCAATGAAACCGTCTACAACGGCAACCGCACCAGCGGTGCAGGTGCCGTCATCGGCGCCATCGCCGGCGGTGCCGCAGGCAACGCGATCGGCAAGGGCAGCGGCCGTGCAGCCGCCACAGCCATCGGCGTGCTGGGCGGCGCCGTGCTGGGCAACCAGATCGAAGGCGGCCAGCCGCACTACCAGAACGTGCAGCGCTGCACCACCGAAACCTATTACGAAAACCGCACCGTGGGCTACAACGTGGTCTACGAATACGCGGGCCGCCAGTACACCACGCGCACGCAGAACGACCCCGGCCGCTGGATCCCGTTGACCGTGCAGCCCGCCGGCCAGACGTACTCGACGCAGCCCGACCCATACGCGTCGCAGGGCGTGTACAGCCAGCCCGGGGTGGTGACATCCACCTACCCCGCCCAGCCGGTGTACCAGCAGCCGCCGGCCTATGTCAGCCCGCCGGTCACGGTGATCGAGTATGGGTACGACAGCCGCCCGTACTATCCGCACCATCGCAACCCGTACTGGCGTTGATGCCGGGCGGCGTCGGCCGACATGGGGCGGCCGGTACCCGTCGGCCAACACCCAGGAGCCCTTCGGGGCTCTTTTTTTTTGCCTGGGGGCACCGCCGGTGGGGCGATTCCAGGTGAGCGGCCGAGGCGCGCAGGAGGGCTGCCCCTAAAATCGCGTGTTTACCCCAACCCTGCAGCGCATCCATGACCACCGAAAAAATCGACGGCGTGTCCGTCACCACCCAGGCCAACGTGTACTTTGACGGCAAGTGCGTGAGCCACGGCATCACCTTCCCGGACGGCACGAAGAAGTCGGTCGGCGTGGTGCTGCCCGCGACGCTGACGTTCAACACCGGCGCGCCCGAGATCATGGAGTGCGTGGCGGGATCGTGCGAATACAAGCTGGCCGGCACCGACGCCTGGGTCAAGTCGTC
The DNA here is from genome assembly GCF_049198005.1 of Paracidovorax sp. MALMAid1276. Classification (NCBI taxonomy): domain Bacteria; kingdom Pseudomonadati; phylum Pseudomonadota; class Betaproteobacteria; order Burkholderiales; family Comamonadaceae; genus Paracidovorax; species Paracidovorax sp. MALMAid1276. The sequence goes on from NZ_JBMIRS010000093.1 coordinate 7,935, forward strand.
CGCTGGCGAGAAATTCAGCGTGCCTGGCAACTCGAAGTTCGACATCCGCGTGGCCGAGGCCTACCACTACATCTGCCATTTCGGCTGATCTGCCCCGGCTGAAATTTGCATGATTTTGGCTCTCACCGCTTATCCATCAAGCGCTGACAGCTATCATTTTTGAGATCTACTTCATGGCAACCATTCTCCAGAACCTCCCCCTCGGCCAGAAGGTCGGCATCGCTTTTTCCGGCGGCCTGGACACCAGCGCAGCCCTGCACTGGATGAAGCTCAAGGGCGCCATCCCCTATGCCTACACCGCCAACCTGGGCCAGCCCGACGAGCCCGACTACGATGCCATCCCGAAGAAGGCGATGGAATACGGCGCAGAAAAGGCCCGCCTGGTGGACTGCCGCACCCAGTTGGCCCATGAAGGCATCGCCGCGCTGCAAGCGGGCGCCTTCCACATCAGCACGGGCGGCCTGACCTACTTCAACACCACGCCGCTGGGCCGCGCCGTCACGGGCACCATGCTGGTGGCCGCGATGAAGGAAGACGACGTCAACATCTGGGGCGACGGCTCGACCTTCAAGGGCAACGACATCGAGCGCTTCTACCGCTACGGCCTGCTCACCAACCCGTCGCTCAAGATCTACAAGCCCTGGCTGGACCAGCTGTTCATCGACGAGCTGGGCGGCCGCGCCGAGATGTCCGCGTTCATGACGCAGGCCGGCTTTGGTTACAAGATGAGCGCCGAGAAGGCCTACAGCACCGACAGCAACATGCTGGGCGCCACGCACGAGGCCAAAGACCTGGAGTTTCTGAACAGCGGCATCCGCATCGTCAACCCCATCATGGGCGTGGCATTCTGGAAGCCCGAGGTCGACGTGAAGGCCGAGGAAGTGTCGGTGCGCTTTGAAGAAGGCCAGCCCGTGGCGCTGAACGGCGTCGAGTTCAACGACCCGGTCGCGCTGATCCTTGAAGCCAACCGCATCGGCGGCCGCCACGGCCTGGGCATGAGCGACCAGATCGAGAACCGCATCATCGAGGCCAAGAGCCGCGGCATCTACGAAGCCCCGGGCCTCGCGCTGCTGCACATCGCGTATGAGCGCCTGGTGACCGGCATCCACAACGAAGACACCATCGAGCAGTACCGCATGAACGGCCTGAAGCTCGGCCGCCTGCTGTACCAGGGCCGCTGGTTCGACCCGCAGGCCATCATGCTGCGCGAAACCGCCCAGCGCTGGGTGGCCCGCGCCGTGACCGGCACCGTGACGCTGGAGCTGCGCCGCGGCAACGACTATTCGCTGCTGAACACCGAATCGCCCAACCTGACCTACGCGCCCGAGCGCCTGTCGATGGAAAAGGTGGAAGACGCGCCGTTCAGCCCGCTGGACCGCATCGGCCAGCTGACCATGCGCAACCTCGACATCTCCGACACGCGCGGCAAGCTCTCGGTGTACTCGCGCGCCGGCCTGATGTCGCTGGGTGGCAATGCGGCACTGGCACAGCTGGAAGACGGCGCCAAGACGAAATAATAAGCATCAAAACAAGCCTCAGCGCTTATCCATAAAGCGCTGACAGCTATAAAAACATGAGCAAATAAAAAACGCCCGGGCTGCCAGCAGCCGGGCGTTTTTTCATCTGGGGTGCAGCCGGTGCCGCTGGCTTGTCAGCGCATCACGCGGGCGAAGGCGCGGCCTCGCGGCGGGCCATGCTGCGCACGATGGCTGCCAGCGCCACGCCATAGGCGGGCACGAACAGCAGCAGGCTGACGCCGAGCTTGATGACGTAGTCCACCCAGGCGATCTCGACCCAGTGCGCGGCCATGAAGGCATCGGGGCTGCGCCAGAACGCAATGGAGAAGAACGCCGCCGTGTCCAGCGCCTGGCCGAACACCGACGCCGCCGCTGGCGCCAACCACCAGGCCCGGCTGCGCTGGCGGATGCGGTCGAACACCTGGATGTCGAGCAGTTGCCCCAGCACATAGGCAGCAAAGCTGGCGAATGCGATGCGGAACACGAAGGTGTTGAAGTCGGCCAGCGCGGCCCAGCCGTTGAAGCGGCCTTCGTGGAACAGCACGCCCACCACATACGACGCCACCAGGGCCGGCACCATGGCACGGGTGATGACGCGGCGCGCATGCTGCTTGCCGATCAGCCGCACGGTGAGGTCGGTGGCCAGAAAGATGAACGGAAAGCTGAACGCGCCCCAGGTGCTGTGAAAGCCCAAGAGCGTGATGGGCAGCTGAACCAGGTAGTTGCTGGCAATGACGATGGCGATGTGGAACGCCACCAGGACGGAGAGGAAGAGCGGCACACGCGATGGCGCGGCCTGGTGCAAAGGCATGGTGATCCTTTTTGGTGAATGGGGGCGAGGGAACCCATGGTGGCGAGATTGCCGGGCCCGGAGTGTACCCAGTTCGGCGCCCGCGCATTCGAACGCCCGGGGAAAGCCCACAAAAATCCGGTCAAAAAGAACCCCAGCGCTTTACTGATAAGCGCCAGCAGCTATCAAAACAGAAGCATCCAGGAGGTCAGACGACCACGGGCTCCGGCTCCAGGCGGATGCCGAAGCGTTCGTACACGCTGGTCTGGATGGCCTTGGCCAGCGTCATCACCTCGCCGCCGGTCACGCTGTCTGCACCCTGGCCCCGGTTCACCAGCACCAGTGCCTGCTTTTCGTACACGCCGGCCTTGCCGATGGTTTTGCCCTTCCAGCCGCAGGCATCGATCAGCCAGCCCGCCGCCAGCTTGATGGATCCATCGGGCATGGGGTAGTGCACGATGCGCGGCTCGCGCGCGATGATGTCGGCGCACTGGTCGGGCGACACGGTGGGGTTCTTGAAGAAGCTGCCGGCATTGCCCACCACCGCCGGGTCGGGCAGCTTGGCGCGGCGGATATCGCAGATCCAGTCGAAGATCTGTTGCGCCGTGGGTTGCTGCACGCCTTCCTCGACCATGCGCCGCTCCAGGTCCAAATAGCCCAGCACCGGCTTCCAGGGCTTGGGCAGGTGAAAGCGCACATGGGTGATCACGGCGCGCCCTTCGAGGCCCATGCCGCGCGGCAGGCCATCGGCACCGGGCACGTCGGACGGCGCATGCTTGAACACCGAATCCCGATAGCCAAAGCCGCATTGCGCTGCATTCAGCGTGAAGCTGCGGCCCGTGGCCAGATCGATGGCGTCGAGCGACTCGAAGCGGTCTTGCAGCTCCACGCCATAGGCGCCAATGTTCTGCACCGGCGAGGCGCCCACCGTGCCCGGGATCAGCGCCAGGTTCTCCAGCCCCGGGAACCCCTGCGCCAGCGTCCAGGCCACGCAGTCGTGCCACACCTCGCCCGCGCCGGCCTCCACGATCCACGCCTTGGCGGTTTCCTCCACCAGGCGCACGCCCCTGATCTCCATCTTGAGCACCACGGGCTTCACATCGCCCGTGAGGATGATGTTGCTGCCACCGCCCAGCACAAACTTGGGCGACTGCGCGAGCTCAGGGTCCGCCAGCACCGCATGCACGTCGGCCGCCGAGCGCACCCGCACCAGCGTCTGCGCGCGTGCCGCGATGCCGAAGGTATTGCAGGGCTGCAAAGGGACGTTTTTCTCGACTAACATTGGTCCGATTGTCGCACCCGCCCTTTGTGGGGCTGCGGTGCGCCGCCCTTTTTTCCCCGAGATTGACTGAGAGCCACCATGCCATCTTTTGACACCGTCTGCGAAGCCAACCTGGTTGAAGTGAAAAACGCCGTGGAGAACACCGCCAAGGAGATCGGCACCCGCTTCGACTTCAAGGGCACCTCGGCCAGCATCGAGATCAAGGACAAGGACATCACTCTGATCGGCGATGCCGACTTCCAGCTCACCCAGATCGAGGACGTGCTGCGTAACAAGCTCACCAAGCGCAATGTGGATGTGCGCTTTCTGGACATGGGCGACGTGCAGAAGATCGGCGGCGACAAGGTCAAGCAGGTCATCAAGGTGAAGAACGGCATCGAGAGCGAGCTGGCCAAGAAGATCCAGAAGCTGCTCAAGGAAAGCAAGCTCAAGGTGCAGGGCGCCATCCAGGAGGACAAGGTGCGCGTGACGGGCGCCAAGCGCGACGACCTGCAGGCCGCCATGGCCCTGATCCGCAAGGACGTGACCGACGTGCCGCTGTCGTTCGACAATTTCCGCGACTGATCGCCATGCCCCTCCCCCGCCGTCCGCTGCGCCTCGGCCGCCTTCTTGCCGCCCTCTTGGCAGCCCTGTGCCTTGCGCCCTCCGGGGCGCATGCCCAGGCCGTGGCGCTGGCGGGCATGCTGGGCAGCAAGGCCTTGCTGGTGGTGGATGCCAGCCCACCCAAGGCCGTGGGGGCAGGCGAGGAACACCAGGGTGTGAAGGTGGTGGCCGTGTCCAAGGAGGAAGCCACCATCCAGGTCAACGGGGCGCAGCGCGTGCTGCGGCTGGGCGAGGCGCCGGTCAGCGTGGGCGCACGCGGTGGCAGCGGCAAGCGCATCGTGCTGATCGCCGACAGCCGTGGCCACTTCGTCAACACCGGCACCATCAACGGCCGCGTGATGCAGTACATGGTGGACACCGGAGCCACCACCGTCGCCATCGGGCGCAACGATGCCGAGCGCCTGGGCCTGAACTATCTGAGCGGTGCGCCCGTGCACATGAGCACCGCCAACGGCGTGGCCCAAGGCTGGCGCATGCGGCTGGACTCGGTGCGGCTGGGCGACGTGGAAGTGCTGGGCGTGGACGCCGTCGTCATGCCCCAACCCATGCCCTACGTGCTGCTGGGCAGCAGCCTGCTCACGCAGTTCCAGATGACGCGCATCAACGACCGGATGGTGCTGGAAAAGCGATGACGCACCGCCGGTAACCCGCCGACCGCCATCGCACGCGCGCACGCACGCACCCTGCCCCCCACGCAATGTCCGCCGCCCACCCCCATCCCAGCAGCCACCGCCCCGAGGGCGAATACGAGGATCTGCTCAGCCTGTGGTCCGATCTGGAGGCAGCGCTGTCGGTGCTGCTGTCGCGCCCGCTGCTGGTGCAGGACTTTCCGGGCAAGGTGCGGCAGTTTGACGGGTGGCTGCAAGACCTCGTCGCGCACGACATCGACTCTGCGCTGTACCTGATGTTCCAGCTGGCATCCACCTCCACGGTGGGCTACAGCGCGTCGCACGCGCTGGTGTGCGGCACGCTGTGCCACATCATGGCGCACGAGCTGCACCTGCCGCAGCGCGAGCGCGACAGCCTGGTGCGCGCGGCGCTCACCATGAACATCGGCATGACCCGCCTGCAGGATGAGCTGGCCGAGCAACGGGAGCGCCCCAGTGCTGCGCAGCAGGATGCCATCCGCAGCCACCCCGAGGACAGCATGCTGCTGCTGCAGCGCCTGTTCATTGCCGACGAGCTGTGGCTGGATGTGGTGGGCCAGCACCACGCCACCGTTCCCGACCGCGAGCCCCTGGCGCAGCAGGAGCCGCAAGACCGCCTCACCCGCATCCTGGGCACCATCGACCGCTATGCGGCCATGATCAGCCCGCGCAAATCACGGGCCGGGCGCAGCGCCACCGACTCGGTGCGCGCCATCGTGGGGCAGGAGATCGACCAGCGCGACGAGGTGAGCTACACGCTGGTGCGCTCGGTGGGCCTGTGCCCGCCAGGCACGTTTGTGAAGCTGGACAACGGCGAGACCGCCGTGGTGCTGCGGCGCAGCGACAAGGCCAACCACCCGCTGGTGGCCAGCGTGCTGGACAGCGACGGCACCCACCGCACGCAGCCCAACCTGTACCAGACCGCGAGCGGCAAGCCGCGCATCCAGTCGGCCCTGGCCCGCTCGGCCGTGGGGCTGGAGCTGGACCACCGCACGATGGTGCGCCTGGGCCTGTACGCCGCGCAGCACAGCGCAAGACTGCGGGGCCTGGTGACCGGCCCGGGCGCTCTCTGACGCGCCCCCTGGCCAGCGCACTGACGCAGCGGCGGGCCCGACCGGCCCCAGTCCGCTGCGGCGCCGAGGCGCCGCAAAACCTTACTTGCCCGATCGGCCGGACTTGCCCGGCTCGGCCGACCCCGCAGGCGCAGGCGCCGAATTCTTGCTGCCCAGGCGTGATTCCTTGCCCTGTATCAGGCGCTGGATGTTCTCCTTGTGGCGCCACGCCAGCAGCATGGCCATCACCACGATGGACGCTGCGATCGTGCTTTCGGCATACCAGACCACGCCGTCCACCAGCAGGTAGTACACCGGTGCGAACGCCGCCGCCACCAGCGAGGCCAGCGAGGAATAGCGGAAGAAGAACGCGATGATGAGCCAGGTGGCCGCCGTGGCCAGTCCCAGCCAGACGCTGATGCCCACCAGCACACCCAGCGCCGTGGCCACCCCCTTGCCGCCCTCGAAGCGGAAGAACACCGGCCACAGATGGCCCAGGAACGCGGCCAGGCCCACCAGGGCCACGGTGCCATCCTCCAGCCCGTAGGGGTGGCCGAACCACATCACCAGCGCCACTGGCAGCCAGCCCTTCACGGCATCGAGCAGCAGCGTGATGATGGCGGCGGCCTTGGAGCCCGAGCGCAGGACGTTGGTGGCGCCCGGGTTCTTGCTGCCATAGGTGCGCGGGTCCGACAGGCCCATGGCGCGCGTGACGATGACGGCGAACGACAGCGAACCCAGCAGGTAGGCGGCCACGGCGGCAAGCAGGGGGTAAACGGCGGTCAAAGCAAATCCTCGGTGGTCATCAAACGGTGGGGCCGCAAGCGGCTGTCCTTGTATTTTTTCGGCGGCCTATTCTGCCAGCGCACACTGCACGGCTTTGGCATTCAGCAGCTGCACGCACACCTGTGGGTCCAACTGCACCAGGAAGCCGCGGCGTCCGCCGTTGATGGCAATTCGGGGCAATGCGAGGATGCTTTCTTCGATATAGACCGGCATGGTCCGCCGCGTTCCGAAGGGCGACGTGCCACCCACCAGATAGCCGCTATGGCGGTTGGCCACTTCCGGTGCGCAGGGTTCCACCGACTTGGCTCCGATCTGGCGCGCGAGATTCTTGGTGGAGACCTTGCGGTTGCCGTGCATCAGCACCAGGAGCGGCTTGGCGTCCTGGTCCTGCATGACCAGGGTCTTCACCACCGTGAACGGGTCCAATCCCAGCACCTCGGCGCTGTGCATGGCGCCGCCGTGCTCCAGGTACTCATACGGATGTTCGGTGAAAACCACCTTGTTCGCCTTGAGCAGTTGGGTGGCTTGGGTCTCGGAAACGTGTTCTTTCTTGGCCATGGTGTGGTGCGGACAGGGCACCGATGGTATCCGTATCCAAATGTGAGCATGCAACACCCGCCGCCCCCGCCACCGCCCGCTACCGGCCTCAAAACACAGTGGCTGGGGCTGCGCCGGCCTTGCGGCGGCGCCCCACCCGGCGTTTGCCGTATTCCTCGATGGCCTCCACCAGCGCCTGCGCAAACTGCTGCACCAGGCCGGACGGGCTTCGGCCTTCGGCGGTCAGCACCTGCAGCCGCCGCTGCTGAAGCTGGGCGTCGTCAAACGGACGTGCGGCCAGCAGGCCTGATTCCACCCAGCGCGCCGCAGTGAGGTAGCTCGCCAGCACCACGTCGTGCCCGCTCAGCAAGGGCAGCAGCGCCGACGAAAAGTTGCTTTCGACCGCCGGCACGCAACGCAGGCCCTGCACCGCACAGCTCAGGTCGAACAGCTGGCGCCCCGTGGTGTTGCCGGCGCCCAGCAAGAGCGGGTAGCGCACCACATCCGCCACGCTCACACTGCGCTGGCGCGCCAGAGGGTGCTGCGCGGGCATGACGGCATAGATGGGTGCGATGGCCGAATGGAGCACCTGCAGCCCCTTCTCCGGCGCCATGCTGTACTTCAGGGCCAGGTCCACCTCACCCCGCACCGCCAGCGCCGACACCTCTTGCGGCACGGCCACCTGCAACTGAAGCTGCACCTGCGGGTGCGCCTGCCGAAAGCCTGCCATCACCAACGGCATGAAGGCTGCGGCAAAGCCTTCCGTGCAGGCCAGGCGCACGCGCAGCGCCTCCTGCGCAGACAGGTCTCGCAGCTGCTCGACCAGCTCCAGCGACTGGGCGTCGTGCGCGCTGGCATGGGCCAGCAGCCGGGTGCCCGCATCGGTCAGGGCCATGCCCCGGGCCTGGCGCTCGAACAGCACCACGCCGAGGCTGTCTTCCAGCTTTGCGAGCTGACGACTCACCGCAGAGGCCGCCACGTGCAGCCGCTGCGCGGCCTGGTTGACGGAACCGGTGCGCGCCACTTCCAGAAAGTAGCGCAGGGGCAGGCTGAGCAATGAAAGGGCCACGAACTCTCCATTCACTTCAAGGCAATGATTGATTGCCAATTCTCTATTCCAAGCAATGGTAAACCAGCATCCATCTTGCATGGCTTGGGGCTCCAATTCACCCATGCCGTGTTGCACCCGTCGGTGCCAAGGCGCTTCCCACCGGAGTCTGCATGAAACACCTTGTTCGAGCCTCGCTGTTGTCCGCTGCCCTGGCCGCCCTCGCCAGCGCCAGCAGCCTTTCTACGGCCCAGACGGCCGCGCCGCCCGAAGCCTGGCCCCAGCGCCCGGTGCGGGTGGTGGTGCCCTTCCCGCCCGGCGGCGGCACCGACGCCGTGGCCCGCGCCCTGGGCCAGAAGCTGTCTGCACGCCTGGGCCAGCCCGTGGTGACCGACAACAAGCCCGGCGCCTCCACCATCATCGGCACCGAGGCCGTGGTGAAGGCCGAGCCCGATGGCCACACCCTGCTGGTGTCAGGCTCCACCAGCTACACCGTGAACGCCGCGCTGCGGCACAAGCTGCCCTATGACCCGCTCAAGGACCTGGCCCCCGTCGCCATCGTGGCGCGCGCGCCGCTGGTGATCGTGGTCAACGCCAACGCGCCTTACAAGGACCTCGCCGCGCTGCTGGCCGCCGCCAAGGCAGCACCCAGAACGATCAACTACGCCACGTTCGGCTCGGGCTCGGCCCCGCACCTCGTCGGTGCGCTGCTGGAGCAAGCGGCCAATGTCCGATTTCAGGACGTGCCCTATCGGGGCAGCGCCCAGGCCATGATGGGACTGATCGGGGGAGAGATTCAGATGGCCATCGACACGGTCGCCAGCGCCGCACCCCACGTGCGGTCGGGCAAATTGCGGGCCCTGGCCATCGCAGGCCACGAGCGGGCTCGCGCCCTGCCCGGCGTCCTCACGGTGGTGGAGCAAAAGCTGCCCGACGCGGCCTTTGATGGCTGGTACGCCATCGCGGCCCCGGCCCGCACACCCACCCCCGTCGTGGACCGGCTGATCCGCGAAGTGGAAGCTGCGATGCGCGACCCCCAGCTGCAGGAACAGATTCGCGCCCAGGGCATGGAGCCCGTCTTCGTCGGTCCGAAGGCAATGCACGCAGCCATGGACAACGAAATCGGCCGCTACCGCGCCCTGGCCCACCGCGCCCAGATCGTGGTGGATTGACGAACACCCCAACAGGACCCGCACCATGACCCGACAACATCTGATCGACAACGTGCACCGCTACTTCGACGGCGGCCAATTTGCCGCCGACCTGCGCCGCCGTGTGGCCTGGCGCACCGAAAGCGACACCGGCAAGGTGCCGCCCGAACTGCGCAGCTACCTCACCGACGAGATGGTGCCCCGGCTCACCCCGCTGGGTTTTGAATGCCAGGTGCTCGACAACCCCTCGCCCCAAGGCGGCCCCTTTTTAGTGGCGCGGCGGGTGGAAGATCCCACCCTGCCCACCGTGCTGACCTACGGCCATGGCGACGTGGTCAACGGGCAAGACAGCCAGTGGCGCGAAGGTCTGTCGCCGTGGGAACTGACCATCGAGGGCGAGCGCTGGTACGGGCGCGGCACGGCCGACAACAAGGGCCAGCACACGGTGAGCCTGGCCGCGCTGGCCCACGCCATCGACGCCCGGGGCGGCCGCCTGGGCTACAACGTGACGCTGCTCATGGAGATGGGTGAGGAAGCAGGCTCGCCCGGCCTGGGCGCCTTTTGCGAAGAGCACTGCGAGGCGCTCAAGGCCGATCTGTTCGTGGCCAGCGATGGCCCCCGCGTGAACGCGGGCCACCCCACCCTCTTCCTGGGCTCGCGCGGCGCGATCAACTTTGCGCTCAGTGTGCGCAGCCGCGACAAGGCCTACCACTCCGGCAACTGGGGGGGCGTGCTGGCCAACCCGGCCACCGTGCTCACGCACGCGCTGGCCACGCTGGTGGACGCGAAGGGCCGCATCCTCGTCAAGGGCCTGCTGCCGCCGGCCGTGCCCGACAAGCTGCGCACCGCGCTGAAGGACGTGGTGATCGGCAATGGTGCCGACGACCCGGCGCTCACCCCCGGCTGGGGCGAGCCGGGCCTCAGCCCCGCTGAGCAGCTGGTGGGCTGGAACACGCTGGAGGTGCTGGCGCTGGGCGCGGGCAATGCGCAGCGGCCGATCAATGCCATCCCCGCGCAGGCCATCGCCCACTGCCAGCTGCGGTTTGTGGTGGGCACGGACTGGCAGAACGTGCAGGCCACGCTGCGCGAGCACCTGGACGCCCATGGGTTCAGCCAGGTGGACATCACCATGGGCATGCAGTGCGGCGCCACGCGGCTCGATCTGCACAACCCCTGGGTGGACTGGACCTTGGCCTCGCTGCACGCCAGCGCTGGCCAGGCCGCCACCTTGCTGCCCAACCTGGCAGGCTCGCTGCCCAACGACATCTTTGCCGACCAGCTGGGTCTGCCCACGCTGTGGGTGCCGCACTCGTACCCCGCCTGCGCCCAGCATGCGCCCAACGAACACCTGCTGGCCCCCGTGGCGCGCGAAGGGCTGGCGGTGATGGCGGGGCTGTTCTGGGACCTGGGCGAGCCGCACGGCGTGCCGTGGCGGGAGGGTCGGGTGGCCGCAGCGGCTTGAATTCGCAGGGCTGAGCGCAATGAAAAAAGGGGCCTTGCGGCCCCTTTTGTGTGCTTGCCCTGGCCGATCACAAAGCCGGGTCGCGCAGCTCCCAGCGGATCGCGTCGATCGCCTGCAGCACTTCGGGTGACAGCGTGGTGCCCCAGGCGTTCAAATCCTCATTTAGCTGTGCCATCGACGTCACGCCGATGATGGTGCTGGCGACCTGCCACTTGGTGTAGCAGAAGGCCAGGGCCATCTGCGTGGGCGTCATGCCGTTGTCGCGGGCCAGCTGGTTGTAGCGGCGCGCAGCGGCCAGTGCTTCGGGGCGGCCCCAGCGCTGCTTGCGCACCGACTCGTAGCGCGCGATGCGGGCCTCTTGCGGGGCGCCCGGGTCGGTCGGCGCATGCTGGTCGTACTTGCCCGTCAGCAGACCAAAGCCCAAAGGCGAGTAGGCCAGCAGCGACACGCCCAGGCGGTGGCAGGTTTCGTCCAGGCCGTTTTCCCAGGTGCGGTTGACGAGGCAATAGGGGTTCTGCACCGTGGCCACGCGTGGCAGGCCATGCTGCTCGGCCAGGCGCACAAATTCGTGAACGCCATAAGGTGTCTCGTTGGACAGGCCGATGTACCGCACCTTGCCCGCCTTCACCAGGCCGGCCAGCGCGTCGAGCTGCTCGCGGATCGGGGTCTGCGAGGTTTCCTTGGCGGGGTCGTAGTACAGGTTGCCGAACGCGGGCACATGGCGCTCGGGCCAGTGGATCTGGTAGAGGTCGATCACATCGGTCTGCAGGCGGCGCAGGCTGCCCTCGCAAGATGCCACGATGTCGGCCGCCGTCATGCCCTTGCCCTCGCGCACCCAGGGCATGCCGCGCGAGGGGCCTGCCACCTTGGTGGCCACCACCAGCTTGCTGCGCGCGCCGGGGTTTTTGGCAAACCAGTTGCCGATGATGGTCTCGGTGGCGCCGAAAGTCTCGGCCCGGGCGGGCACCGAATACATCTCGGCCGTGTCGATGAAGTTCACGCCCCGCGCCAGGGAGCGGTCAAGGATGGCGTGCGAGTCGGCTTCGTTGACCTGCTCGCCGAAAGTCATGGTGCCCAGGCAGATGGGGGTGACGTGCAGGTCGCTCTGGCCGAGGCGGACGGTGTTGTTCATGCGGTGAAGGCTCCAGATGATCGGGGTTGACAAGGCCTGCGGAGGCCGCGGCTGGCGATGGTACAAGCGAATGCCCAAACCTGCCGGGCACCGGACTCTTCGGCGACAGCGGTGCGCGGGCCTGCGCGCGCCTGCGACTTACCATTCGCAGGCTATGTACCAAGCCCTCAAACCTTCGCGCAGCCGCATGCTGCCCATGCGGCACCTGAACTACCACACCCGCCACTGGGGGCCCGACAGCAGCCCCCTGCCCACCCTCGTCCTGCTGCACGGCTGGATGGACGTGGGCGCCTCCTACCAGTTCACCGTGGACGCACTGGCGCAAGAGCGCCGCATCATCGCGCCCGACTGGCGCGGCTTTGGCCTGACCACCGGCGCGCCCGTGGACCACTATGTGTTTGCCGACTACCTTGCGGACCTGGACCTGCTGCTGGACCACTACGCGCCTGGCGAAGCCATCGACCTGGTCGGCCACAGCATGGGCGGCAATGTGGCGATGATGTATGCGGGAGTGCGCCCGGAACGCATCCGCCGCCTGGTGAACCTGGAGGGCTTTGGCCTGCCCGCCACGCGCCCCGCACAGGCCCCGCGCCGGTATGCGCAGTGGATCGACGAGATCAAGCAGCTGCACGCGGGCGGGCTGGAACTCAAGCACTATGACAGCCAAGACGGCGTGGCCCGCAGGTTGATGAAAACCAACCCGCGCCTGTCGGAAGACAAGGCCCAATGGCTGGCGGGCCACTGGGCACGCCCGAATGCGCAAGGCCGGTGGGAAATCCTGGGCGACCCGGCGCACAAGATCACCAGCGCCCAGCTCTACCGCCTGGACGAAGCGCTGGAGCTGTACAAGCGCATCACCGCGCCCGTGCTTTCTGTCGAGGCCAGCGACGACAGCCTGGGCCAATGGTGGAAGGACCGTTACACGCTGGACGAATACCACCAGCGCCTCACCCATGTCGCCCATTGCCGCACGGCGGTGGTGCAAGACGCGGCCCACATGCTGCACCACGACCAGCCGGCGCGGGTGGCCCAGTTGATCGAGACCTTCCTGGATGAAGCGTGAAGCTGCAGCGTGAAGCTTGCAGCAACTAGTTAGCAAAAAATGGCCGCAGCGCTTTATGGATAAGCGCTGACAGCTATCACTTTTGAAGCATCCCTTTACGAAGGGAAGAACGACGTGCCGGGCCTGTCGCGCCGCAGAGCGCATCGCAGGGCTTTGTCCGGGCGGTTTCCCGTCCCATGAGAAAATCGCGGGTTATTCCACAGAACACGCAGGACAAGAATCATGGACGCAGAACGCATCAACCTCATCGGCACCACCCTCGAAGACCTGGCTCAGCGCACCGCTGAGTTACGGAGGTATCTTTGACTTCGATGCCAAGTTCGAACGCCTGCGCACGGTAAACGCATCGCTGGAAGACCCGGCGGTCTGGAACGATCCCAAGAAGGCCCAGGAGCTGGGCAAGGAACAGAAGTCGCTCTCCAGCGTGGTCGTCACGCTCGACAAGCTCACGCGCGAGCTGGCCGACAACACCGAGCTGTACGAGATGAGCAAGGAGGAAGGCGACGAGCCCGGCCTCATGACCATCGAGGCCGAGGCCGCCAAGCTGCGCCCGCTGATCGAAGAGCTGGAGTTCCGCCGCATGTTCAGCAACGAGGCCGATCCGCTGAACTGCTTTGTCGACATCCAGGCCGGTGCCGGCGGCACCGAAGCCTGCGACTGGGCCAGCATGCTGCTGCGCCAATACCTCAAATACGCCGAGCGCAAGGGCTTCAAGGCCACGGTCGAAGAAGAAACGGCGGGGGACGTTGCCGGCATCAAGAGCGCAACCATCAAGATCGAGGGCGAGTATGCCTACGGCCTGCTGCGCACCGAGACCGGTGTGCACCGCCTGGTGCGCAAGAGCCCGTTCGACAGCTCGGGCGGGCGCCACACCTCGTTCGCCTCGCTGTTCGTCTACCCCGAGATCGATGACTCCATCGAGATCAACATCAACCCCGCCGACGTGCGCACCGACACCTACCGCGCATCCGGCGCGGGCGGCCAGCACATCAACAAAACCGACTCGGCCGTGCGCCTGACGCACATTCCCACGGGCATCGTGGTGCAGTGCCAGGACGGCCGCAGCCAGCACAGCAACCGCGACGTGGCCTGGCAGCGCCTGCGCAGCCGCCTGTACGACTTTGAAATGCGCAAGCGCATGGAAGAGCAGCAGAAGCTGGAGGACACCAAGACCGACGTGGGCTGGGGCCACCAGATCCGTTCGTACGTGCTGGACAACAGCCGCATCAAGGACCTGCGCACCAACGTCGAAATCTCGGCCACGCAGAAGGTTTTGGATGGCGACCTGGACGCGTTCATCGAAGCATCGCTCAAGCAGGGCGTGTAAGCGATGACCGTGCGCACCGAGGCCATCATCTTCGACATGGATGGCACCATGATCCACTCCATGCCCTGGCACGCCCAGGCATGGGTCGAGTTTGCGCGCCGCCGGGGCATGGACATCGACGTGCCCGACCTGATGGCCCGCACCACGGGCAAGAACGGCACCGAGTGCATCGTGGAGCTTCTGGGTCGCGCCGTGTCGCAGGACGAGGCCGACGCGCTGACGCACGAGAAGGAAACCATCTACCGCGAACTGTTCGCGCCACGCTTTGCCGAGGTGGCAGGTTTTCGGCAGTTTGCAGAGCAGGTGCACGCACGTGGGCTGAAGGTGGCGGTGGGCACGGCGGGCGACATCGGCAATGTGGAGTTCGCCCTGGGCCACCTCAAGCTCACGCCGGCGCCGCTGGCCATCGTGCGCGGCGACGAGGGCCTGCCCGGCAAGCCGCAGCCCGCCATCTTTTTGGAAGCCGCACGCCGCATCGGGGCCGACCCGGCACACTGCATCGTCTTTGAAGACGCCCCTTTCGGCATCGAAGCCGCGCGCCGCGCCGGCATGCGCGCCGTGGCCATCTGCAGCACCCACACACCCGAGCAACTGGCCGGGCCCCATGTGCTGGCCGCCGTGCGCGACTACACCGAACTCATGAACACCGACTTTCTGGAGAGCATCCATGTTGCAGCAACTGCATAGTGCAGACGGAAGTGCGGACGGCGCAGGCCAGACCATCGCCATCCGCCGCGAGGACTACACCGCACCCGCCTACTGGATCGACAGCGTCGAACTCACCTTTGACCTGGACCCCAACAAGACCCGCGTGCTCAACCGCATGCTGCTGCGCCGCAACCCTGACGTGGCCGCGCAGCCACTCAAGCTCGATGGCGACGAGCTGAACCTGGCGCGCGTGCTGGTCAATGGCCAGGGCACCTCGTTCAAGATGGAAGGCGCCCGCCTGGTGCTGGAGAACCTGCCCGAAGGCAATGACCCCTTTGCGCTGGAGATCTTCACCACCTGCTGCCCGGCCAAGAACACGCAGCTCATGGGCCTGTACGTGAGCCAGGGCACGTTCTTCACGCAGTGCGAGGCCGAGGGCTTCCGCCGCATCACCTACTTCCTGGACCGCCCTGACGTGATGGCCAGCTACACCGTCACGCTGCGCGCCGACAAGGCCCAGTACCCGGTGCTGCTCAGCAACGGCAATCTGGTGGACAGTGGCGACCTGGAAGACGGCCCCAATGGCGCCCGGCATTTCGCCAAGTGGGTGGACCCGCACAAGAAACCCTGCTACCTGTTCGCCCTGGTGGCAGGCAAGCTGGTGGCACGCGAGCAACGCATCAAGAGCCGCTCGGGCAGCGACCACCTGCTGCAGGTCTACGTGCGACCCGGCGACCTGGGCAAGACCGAACACGCGATGAACTCGCTGATGTACAGCGTGGCCTGGGACGAGGCGCGCTTCGGCCTGCCGCTGGACCTGGAGCGCTTCATGATCGTCGCCACCAGCGACTTCAATATGGGCGCGATGGAGAACAAGGGCCTGAACATCTTCAACACGAAGTACGTTCTGGCCAGTGAAGCCACGGCCACCGACACCGACTTCGCCAACATCGAAAGCGTGGTCGGCCACGAGTACTTTCACAACTGGACCGGCAACCGCGTGACCTGCCGCGACTGGTTCCAGCTGAGCCTGAAGGAAGGCCTCACGGTCTTTCGCGATCAGGAGTTCAGCCAGGACCTGGCGGGCAGCCCGTCGGCCCGTGCCGTCAAGCGCATCGAGGACGTGCGGGTGCTGCGCACCGCCCAGTTCCCCGAAGACGCGGGCCCCATGGCCCACCCGGTGCGGCCCGACAGCTATGTCGAGATCAACAACTTCTACACCGTCACCATCTACGAAAAGGGTGCGGAGGTGGTGCGCATGCAGCACAACCTGGTGGGCCGCGACGGTTTTGCCAAGGGCATGAAGCTGTACTTCGAACGCCACGACGGCCAGGCCGTGACCTGCGACGATTTCGTGCAGGCCATTGCCGATGCCAACCCGGCCAGCCCGCTCACGCAGCATCTCGCGCAATTCAAGCGCTGGTACAGCCAGGCGGGCACGCCACGCGTGCGCGCCACCGGTCGATACGACGCCGCGACCCGGTGCTATGCGCTCACGCTGTCGCAGAGCTGCGCCCCCACGCCCGGTCAGGGCGAGAAGCTGCCCTTCGTCATTCCGGTAGAGCTGGGCTTGATCGACGCACGCACTGGCGCTGCCCTGCCGCTGAATGTGTCCGGCGAAGGCTCGGACGACGCCAGCGCCCCCACCTCGCGCGTGGTCGTGCTCACCGAGGCATCCCAGACGCTGACTTTCACCCATCTGGATGCCGAGCCGGTGCCATCACTGCTGCGCGGTTTCAGCGCCCCCGTGGTGCTGGACATCGACTACACCGACGCGCAACTGCTGACCCTGCTGGCCCACGATGCCGACGCCTTCAACCGGTGGGAAGCCGGCCAGCGCCTGGCCCTGCGGTTTGCTACCAATGCAATAGCAAACAACTCTTTACAGACAAGCGGTAACGGCAGATTTGACCATCAAATTCTGCCCCCGGAGTTTGTGGATGCCATGCGGGCCGTGCTGCAGAGCCCGCAACTCGATGCAGCCTTCAAGGAGCTGGTGCTCACGCTGCCGTCTGAAACCTACATCGCCGAGCAGATGGACGTGGTGGACCCCCAGCGCATCCACGCCGTGCGCGAAGCCATGCGCGAACAGATGGCCATCCAGCTGCAGTCCGACTGGGAGGCGACCTGGGCCCAGAACCAGGACACCGGCGGCTACAGCCCCGACCCCGTCTCCTCGGGGCGCCGTGCGCTCAGCGGCCTGGCGCTGCACATGCTGTGCATTGCGGCCCAGCGAACCGGCGATGCCGTCTGGCCCGGCAAGGCGTACCAGCGATTCAAGGTCGCAGGCAACATGACCGACCGCTTCAATGCGCTCACCGCGCTGGTCGCCAGCGGCAGCGACCTGGCTGCGCCCGCCCTCGCTCGCTTTCACGCACTGTTCAAGGACGAGCCCCTGGTCATCGACAAGTGGTTTGCACTGCAGGCCGGTGCACCAGACCGCGGCGGCAACGTGCTGCCCGCCGTGCGCCAGCTTATGTCGCACCCGGACTTCAGCCTCAAGAACCCCAACCGCGCGCGCAGCGTGATCTTCAGCTATTGCAGCGCCAACCCCGGGGCATTCCACCGCACCGACGCAGCCGGCTACGTGTTCTGGAGCGACCGCGTGATCGAACTCGACGCCATCAATCCCCAGGTGGCGGCCCGCCTGGCGCGCGCGCTCGACCGCTGGAAAAAGCTGGCCGAGCCCTGGCGCACCTCCGCCCGCGAAGCGATTGCCCGGGTCGCCGCCCGCTCGACCCTGTCCAACGACGTGCGCGAGGTGGTTACCCGCGCGCTGGCCGACTGATTTTGAAGAAAGAGACAACCCATGACGAAGCGCATCAGCTTGACCCGCTACCTCGTTGAACAGCAACGGGTGGACGGCCTCATCCCCTCGCAATTGCGCCTGCTGCTTGAAGTGGTGGCGCGCGCCTGCAAAAGCATCAGCCACGCGGTGAACAAAGGCGCGCTGGGCGGCGTGCTGGGCGCAGCCGGCAGCGAAAACGTGCAGGGCGAGATCCAGAAAAAGCTGGACATCATCGCCAACGAGGTGCTCATCGAAGCCAACGAATGGGGCGGTCATCTGGCGGCCATGGCATCCGAAGAAATGGACGGCATCTACCTGGTGCCCAACCGCTACCCGCAAGGCGAATACCTGCTGCTGTTTGATCCCCTGGATGGCTCCAGCAACATCGACGTGAACGTGAGCATCGGCACCATCTTCAGCGTGCTCAAGAAGCCCGACGACGACCGCGGCGTGGAGGCTGGCGACTTTTTGCAGCCCGGCACGGCGCAGGTGGCTGCGGGCTATTGCATCTATGGCCCGCAAACCACGCTGGTGCTCACCGTGGGTGATGGCGTGGCCATGTTTACCCTCGACCGCGAGCAAGGCTCCTTCGTGCTGACCGAAGAGAACGTGCGCATCCCCGAGGACACCAAGGAATTCGCGATCAACATGAGCAACATGCGGCACTGGGACGAGCCCGTGAAGCGCTACATCGACGAATGCCTGCAAGGCCAGGAAGGCCCGCGCGGCAAGGACTTCAACATGCGCTGGATTGCCAGCATGGTGGCCGACGTGCACCGCATCCTCACGCGTGGCGGCATCTTCATGTACCCCTGGGACAAGCGCGAACCCCACAAGCCCGGCAAACTGCGCCTGATGTACGAAGCCAACCCCATGGGCTGGCTGGTAGAACAGGCCGGCGGAGCCGCCACCAACGGCAAGCAGCGCATCCTCGACATCCAGCCCACCCAGTTGCACGAACGCGTGAGCGTTATCCTGGGTTCGAAAAATGAAGTCGAACGCGTAACCAGCTACCATTCCGCGCTATAATGCGAGGCTAAGCCGGTGTAGCTCAGTCGGTAGAGCAGCTCATTCGTAATGAGAAGGTCGGGTGTTCGATTCATCTCTCCGGCACCAATAAAAGCCGCTGTTTCCCAGGGAACAGCGGCTTTTTCCTTTGGTGCGCTGTAGCTATTTCGTAACCGCAAACAAATTATCAAGGCGAGAGGCTGCGATCTGCAAGCCCTCCGGCGCCACGTGCGCATAGCGCTCCACCATTTCCAGTGTCTTCCAACCACCCAGACGCTGAAGTTCATGGGTTGGCGTTCCGGCCTGCCGGTGCCATGTGGCGAAGGTGTGCCGCAGGTCATGCCACCGGAAATCTTCGATCCCCGCACGCTTGAGCGCTGCCCGCCATGCCTTGGTGTTGACCTGCACGATTGGATTGCCTTCGTAGGTGAAAACATGCGTCAGGTGATCGCCCTGGCGCTTTTGCAGCACCTGCATAGCGGCCTCATTCAGCGGCACCGCATGCGCCTTGCCGTTCTTGTGGTCTTCGGCCGCAACCCATAGGTGCCGCCGCTCCAAGCTGATCTGGCGCCACTGCAACTTCGTCACGTTGCTTTGTCGCAAGCCTGTCGCCACCGAAAAAACAGCCATATCCCGCAGGTGCTCGGGCAACTGTTCCAACAGCCGCGCAAACTCCTCTTTCGTCAGTGCACGGATGCGCCCGCCCTTGTCACGCAGCATCCCCACCTTGGGGACACGATCGAGCCATTCCCAGTCGTTACAGGCCTTGCGCAAGATGGCTCGCACCAGGGCCATGTAGCGGTTCACCGTCGCAGGTGCCACGCCCTTGGAACGCTTGGCCTTCACCTCATCCAGCAACGCCCGGTTGATCTCGTCCAGGGCTTTCCCCCCTAGATACGGGTGGAACCAGCGCAGCATGGACTTGTCCCAGGCCTGCGTGCGCTTGTGCGTTGTCTCGGACAGGAAGCGTTCGGCGGCTTCGTCCCAGGTTTTGCGAGGCTTGACCCCCAATTGATCCTGCTCCCAGCGTTCCGTTTTAAGCTTGTCGTGCAGCTTCTGCGCTTGCCGCTTGTTGGCTGTCCCCGTGCTTTGGTAGAACGGCTTCAGCTCGCCTTTGATCGCGGGCAGCTTGACCCACCAAAAGCCGGAATCCTTGCGTTTGTAGAGGGTCATGCGGCACCCCCTCTCAACTCCCAATCCAGCATGGCCGGATCGTTCTTCACGTGGTAGCTGTAGGGATCAATGCGTGCAGGAATGCCAGGGCGCAAGAGCTTGTCAACGACCGCCGCATAGTCGCCTTGCATCACTTGCATCATGAGGTTGACCAGCTTTCCGCAATGCTGCTTGGCATTCTCGACCGCAGCATCAAATGCGATTTGCGCGGCGTTCGTCACCGTTCTGATAACTGACTGCTCTTCGCTCAGGAACGACAGGCAAGGGTAAGCGCCAGCAAGATAGTGGCCAGGACGAGTAAGGATGTCATAGGGAATAAAACGATCTTCTGCACGCCATTCGACTTCCATGCGCGTCCAGGGGCTGGAAGCGTCGCCAAGCTGCTTGCCCTTTTCGTAGATGCGGGCGTATTTGCCGCTGGCACGGTTGCCGATTCCGAGGGTTCGCCCCTTAGTTGAAGACTCACCCTCTAGCCAATCGCCATAGCACGTATGGATAGGCTTTCGCCCACCTGCGTTGAACCCTCCAACCCGGTACTGTTCGATGGCCCATGCGATGGATACGAGCCTGCCCGCAAAGTCGTCATAGGCCAAATCAGCCCGCTTGATGGTGGCCCGGTGTCGCTCCAGCCACAAGGCCAAATCAGCCCATCGCGTGACCATTGAGCAGCCCTTACCCATCAGGCTGAAATACACCCTGCCCCGCTGGCTTTCACCGCCCCAAGCGACGATTCCCGCGCCATCGCCAAAGCGTGCCGAGAAGCGAAAACCAAAGAGGCCGCGACGGTGCTGCAGGTCGGTGATTTCGAGGAACTGCGACATTTCGCGCATCACCCAGTCATAGGATTTTTCATCGGGTGGCACGATGGAAAAAGCAAAGGCATCAACCAGGGCAACGCCCTCGCGCACGGGCTGCACAATCTCCAGATGCCGCAAGACTTCGACGCCATGAGGACGCGAAAACACCTCAACCGGTTCCCCTGTTTCAGGGTCCCGGGTTGAACCAGCAAACGCCGGTATCGAAGGCTTCTTTCTCCCCGTGGTTACTACACGGGGATCAAAAGACGGCTCGGCGGCTTCAGCCCTGCGCGCCTGCGGTGCTCGGGCCGAAGCCGCCGAGCAGGGCAAACCAGCAGCACCACCCAATGATTCAGAAAAACCCATAACGAACTCCGTGTATGAGTTCGCCACAGCAATGCAGCAGCGAACCCGATTGAAGGATTCGCAACAGCATCGTTGGTAGGGTATGCCGGTTATCTGTCGTAGGAGGCCCGAGCGAATGGGCCGCGTCTTCTACGTCCGGTACATAGCGCGTGTTTCGTGTGAAAAATCCGAGCGCCAGCGTTAGTTGCCCCTGGATGCTACCGCGAACATCTCACTTAGCGCAACTGAACCCAATTCTCCGAAGGATCGTCTAGCGATATGTCATCAGGGGACCGGAACGAGTAATGGATCTTCCCCGTCACATCGTCAAAGCGCACCAGCACGCGCAAATCTTCGCCAATGATGTGCATCAGTCCGCGTTCGGCCGCAATGCGCAAGCCTTCATCCAGCAAGCGCGCTTTGAGGTCTTTAGGCAGGTAGCGCGACTTCACGCACGTGCTCCCACGACCGCGGCCAAGTCTCCAGGGGGTTGCACCCCCTCCTTACGCTGCGCTCCAGCCCCCGAGGTGGCTGCGCCCCCTCCACTACGTGGCCCCTCCCCTGCTTGCCAGTCATCAACAGCGCGCACAGCCAGCTTTGCGAGGCCTCCAGCCAAGCCCATATTCCACAGCCAGCCCTGCACAATCCGCGCTTCATCCGAGGCATCTGTCATGGCAATACGCAACAGCAAGGCGGCGCTTTCAGAGAGCATTTCCGCAGACTCTGCAAGATCAAATTTAGACACCTTCGCTTGAGCCTCCGACCAAAGCGCTTGGCCCGCAACAAAGTCGCGATTCGCTGAGTTTGCCGAAAGACTTTGTATGCTGGGTGCATGCGATTGGGCCTCTTTGGCGGGCTTCGTTCGGTATCCACAAACGCAATCTGCATGCGGAAATCCGGCCCGCTGATCGAAAACGTCTGCGGATTGCAGCGCCTTGCCACAGGATGGGCAAGCCGGAAAATTCATTGGATTCATGCGTAACTCCTACGTAGTCAATAAACCACGGTCAGAGCCACAGCCCCCTATGGACGGAGCCTAAAAATCGTCCCGTTTGGCCTTCGTAATGAGAAGGTCGGGTGTTCGATTCATCTCTCCGGCACCAAATGAAAAGCCCCTGATTCGCAAGAGTCAGGGGCTTTTTTGCTTGCCATCGAGCACGCACAAGTTCAATGGCAACCATTGCGAGGAGCCTTCGCGTCTCTTGTTTCTTGGCGACGTTGCAACTATCGGGCAGACTCAGCACAGCATTCCGGCAGACATGCGGACGGACAGTCTTCACGGGCGCCACCACCACAAGCACCAGGCTACTTCAACACCATGAACACAGAGCGCAGAACACCCGTCGATCGTCGCAGTGGGAAAGACCGCCGCCAACGGGAACAGGGCCCACCAACGGTGTTTGAACGGCGCCGAGCCATCGAGGCCCGTCAGCCTGAAATGGTGGAGGTGCAGGTGACCGAAGAAGAATTGAGGGCCATGGGTTTCGGCTCACACGAACAGGCGTCCACACGTGATACCTCTGGCACGCAGGGGAACGCCAACATTCTCAGCACCTGACATGGCAGATCCAGCCAACCACTGAACCGGGCGCGTCGCGCGCCATGGTCGTGGCGAAGGCAAGCGGTACCTTGAGCTGCATTCACCCTCGCAATCGGGATAGGGGACAGTCATTGTAGACTGCGCCCCTCCCACACCACCCGGCATGCGGATCCGCACCGGGCGGTTCGAGAGTTTGAGGTCATGAGAGTCTGGGCAGCCCCAGCCGATCGAAGTGCGCGATGGTCAGCACGCTGTTGAGCAGCTTGGCGCTGTTGCGCCACCAGCGTCGGCCATTGACCGACACCTGCCGCGCAACGTCATGCGTGGCCCCCAGCGAGCGCAGTTCGCGATAGATCGCTGCCCCGCGCTTCCAGTGCTTGAGCTGTAGAGCGCGCAACCGGTGGCGCAGCCATTCGTCCAGCTCGCGCCAGACTCGGGGCGTTTGCGCCAGCCCGAAGTACGCCTTCCAGCCCAGCAGGTAGGCCCTGAGCTTATCGACCACTTGGCTCATGCTGCGCCCGAGCGAACGGCGCGTGAGCTGCCGGATGCGGGCCTTGAAGTCGTTCAGCGCCTTCAAGGCCACCTTGCATTTCACTTCCCGCCCCTTTGCTACCCACAGGCCATAGCCCAGGAATTTGCGCCCGAAGACGCTGCCTACGGCGCTTTTGGCCTCATTGATCTGAAGCTTCAACTTGCCGTACAGCTTTCTGAGCCATGCCATGACTCGCTGGCCTGCTTTCTTGCTGCCCACGTAGACGTTACAGTCGTCGGCGTAGCGCGCAAAGCTGTAGCCTCGCGCCTCCAACGCCTTGTCCACTTCGTCGAGCAGCACGTTGGCCAGCAGCGGGCTCAGCGGCCCGCCTTGCGGTGTGCCCTGGCCCCGTTCGATCACTACCCCGCCATCCATGATCCCGGCATTCAGGTACGCCCGGATGAGCCGCAATACGGCTTTGTCCGGGATGCGCCTTTGCAGCCGCTCCATCAGTATGTCGTGGTTCACCCGGTCGAAGAATTTCGATAGGTCAACGTCCACCACCACGCGCTTGCCCGATTGGACGAAGCCCCGAGCGGCTTTCACCGCGTCGTGCGCTCGTCTGCCCGGTCTGAATCCGTAGCTGTGTTCGCTAAAGGTGGGATCGATCAGCGGTTGCAGCACTTGCAGCAGTGCTTGCTGGATGAGTCTATCGAGCACCGTCGGAATGCCCAACTCGCGTTGGCTCCCATCGGACTTGGGGATCATCACCTTGCGTACCGGGTTTGGCCGGTACTGGCCCGCAAGCAATTGAGCACGGATTTGCGGCCAACTCGTTCGCAGCAGTTGCCCGGTTTGCTGGATGTCCAGCCCATCCACGCCTGCCGCTCCCTTGTTGGTTTTGACCCGTCTCCACGCTGCTTGCAGATTCTCTCTCGTCAGCGCCGCTTCCAGCAGGCCACCTGTGCCCGCCTTCGGCTTTGCCGACCCTGTGTCCTGGTGTTCACGGGGCGGGCCTCTGGCTTCGTCGCTGGCTGGCTCGCGCACGGCTTCACCGTGCGCTGCACCCACCCGCCCGGATGGCTCCGGCATCTGACGCACGGCCTTTGGCATCCTCGTATCCTCGGTCACTTGCTCTCGTTCGGCCCTTCGCATTCACCTTGTGGCCTCATCAGCCCCAGCTCCAGCTACTACGGCCTCTGCTGACTTCTCGCTCCAGCAGCGCTGTCGCCCTTTCAGGCACAAGGCGAGATCTCCCCAGGTAAGAGTCGCACTCCTTCATCGCACAACCGCCGCATCTACGCCACCTCGCCTTGGTCACGAGAGCTTCGTGGTTTTGCGCCCACTTGCCCTGCTTGGCAGCGCCTTCTATGCGGTTCTTGTTCATCGGCTCGCGATTTACGCTCCACGCTTCCTCCCCACATTCGGTCGCCCTCATGCAGTTGCGCTTCGCTTCGTTCGTTGTGACCAACTTACGACGGGACTTGCACCCGTAGGAGTGCGCCCATGCTGGGCGCACGCAAAGA
>NZ_JBMIRS010000103.1:0-10679 GCF_049198005.1 Paracidovorax sp. MALMAid1276
TCGCGAGGGTTATGCAGGACATCCCTAGCTCATGCCGGGTTGGATATGCCGCTGCTCACATGCCCCGCAGGCACATGCCGCGCGGCGGAAGTCACATGGCCCGTCTGGTCGTCAAAGAAGAAATCGGGTTCGAATTCGCGCAGGAAGGGGCCCTTTTCCAGCCCGCCCAGAAACATGGCCTCGTCCACGCTGATGCCCCAGTCCAGCAGCGTGCGCACCGCGCGCTCGTGCGCCGGGGCGCTGCGGGCCGTGACCAGGGCCGTGCGAATGCGCATGGTGTGCGAGGCATGGGCTTGCTCCTGCAGCCGGTGCAGTGCGGCGAGCAGTGGCTTGAACGGGCCACCGGCCAACGGCAGCCTCGCCTTGCCCACTTCGTTTTGCTGAAAGGCCGGCAGCCCGCCTTCCTGGTACACGCGCTCGGCCTCGTCGGAGAACAGCACGGCATCGCCATCGAAGGCAATGCGCACCTCGTTCGGAAACCGGTCGCCCGCCGGAGTGGAGTCGGTCATCACCCGCGCGGCCGGGAAGCCGATGGACAAGGCCTGCCGCACGTCGGCCTCGTTGGCCGACAGGAACAGGTGCGCACCCAGCGGGCGCAGGTAGGCGAACGGGTCGCGCCCGCGTGTGAACACGCCACGCTCGATGCGCATGCCCGCCGCCTGGGCCGAGGCGAACACGCGCATGCCGCTGGCGGGATCATTGCGCGAGAGCATCACCACCTCCACCCGCTGCGCGTCGGGCGTGTTGAAGGCCAGCAGCTTGCGCACCAGCGAAAACGCCACGCCCGCACGGGCAGGCTGGTGCACCAGGGCCAGCTGGTGGCGCATGTAGGCTTCTTCGTCGCCCGATTCGAAGAGCTGGTTTTCTTCTTCGAAGTTGAACAGGGCGCGCGAGGAGATCGCCACCACCAGCTTGTCGTCCAGCGTCACGGCCATACGATCACTTCTTCACTTCACGAACTGGTTGAGCTGGATGATCGGCAGCAGCACGGCCAGCACGATCATCATCACGATCAGGCCCATCGCCACGATGAGCAGCGGCTCCAGGATGGTGGCCAGCTGCAGGGCGCGGCGCTGCACCTCGGTGGAGAGCTGGCGTGCCGCGCGCTGCAGCATCACGGGCAGCTGGCCCGTTTGCTCGCCCAGGCGCGCAAACATCGACAACAAGCCCGGGAAGCGCTTCTTTTGCGCCAGCGCCGAGGCCAGTGGCGCGCCTTCTCGCACCAGCACCAGGGCTTCCAGCGCGTCGGCGCGCAGGGCGCGGTTGTTCAGCGTTTCGGCGGCGGCCTGCAGGGCCTTCAGGATGGGCACGCCGGCGCCTGCCAGCATGGCCAGCGTGCCGCCAAAACGCGCTGCGTTGTAGCCCCGCGCGAGCTTGCCCACCACGGGAAGCCGCAGCCACGCCGCGTCGAACCGTTCACGAAGATGCGCAAACGACAGGGCCCAGCGCGCGCCGACCACCAGACCGGCCATGGCCAGCAGCATCACCCAGCCAAAGTTGCGCACAAAGGCGCTGATGCCCAGCATGACCACGGTGAGGAACGGCAGGGCGCGCTTGGTGCCCGCAAACACGCTGGCCACCTGCGGCACCACATAGCCCACCAGAAACAGAACGATGACGATGGCCACCACCGTGACGATGGCCGGATACAGTGCAGCCCCCACCAGCTTGGCCTTGAGGGCCTGGCGCTCTTCGAGGTCGTCGGCCAGGCGCTCCAGCACCAAGCCCAGGTTGCCGCTGTGCTCGCCCGCACCGATCACCGCGCAATAGATGTCCGAAAACTCGCGCGGGTGCTGCGCCAGCGCGCGGGCAAAGGTGGAGCCCGCGTTCACCTCGGCCCGCAGCGCTGCCACCAGGTGGCGCTGGCGCTCGTCGTCGGCCTCGTCGGCCAGCGCCGTCAGCGCCCGTTCCAGCGGCAGGCCGGACGACACCAGCCCCGCGATCTGCCGCGTCCAGATCGCCAGCGCCGTTGCGTTGAACACCGGCCGCGTGAGCAGGCGCTGCCCCAGTCCCGCCGGGCGGCCGTCCAGGGACTGGCCGGTCTGCACCAGCTCTACCGCGAGCGGCACCAGCGCCTGCGCCCGCAGCAGGCTGCGCGCCGCCTTGGCCGTGTCGGCCTCCATGAGGCCCTTGCGGGTCTGGCCCTGGGCATCGAGGGCTTCGAAGGAAAAAGCGGGCATGCGAGCGACGGTGTTGGTGAGAGGGCTATCGTAGCGGCGGATTGCCGCAATGCGGTGGCTGAGCGGGCACGCCTTTCGACTCCAGGGGGCGGAGGGGGCGTCGTTTTTTCGCTGCGGACGGTGCGACAAATGATGTGTGTGCTTTTGGTTGCCTGCGTATAAGATGCGCGCCGTGGGGTGTGCGCAATCCCTCGCATGCCGCATCCGTTCAACAAGGAGAAAAGAGATGAAGAAGATGACGGCCCTGGGAGGGCTTTTCGCGGTCCTGGCACTCTCTGCGTGTGGTGGCGGCAGCGATGCGGAACCCGTGAAGCCACCCCCGGCCACGGTGGTGACAGGGGTGGAAGGCTTCTGGTCCGGCACCACCAGCAATGCGCTGAATGTGCAAGGGGCCGTGCTTGAGAACGGTGAAACCTGGAGCATCGTGACCGACGCGGGCGGCATCCCGGTCGGCTTCTCGCAGGGCACCGTCCAGACCTCCGCAGGCGATCTGCTCAACGGAAGCGCGCAATATCTCAACGCCGTCGACAACTTTGCGGTGTCGAGCCGGAAGACCGAGTCCGTCAGCTACACCGGTCGTTATTCGGTGCGTGACGCCATCGAAACCACCACGACGGCCGGTGTGAAGTTCTGGGGCCGCTATGGCACAGGCTACGAGCAGATCGCCACCGTGAGCCAGCTGGTCGGCGCGTTCTCTGGCACCGGCATCGCCAACCAGATCAAGACCGCCGTGCCGATTACCGTTTCTGTGACCACCGGCGGTCTGGTTTCCATTCCCAACTACCCTGGATGCTCCATCCGCGGCACCGCCGTTCCGCGCGCCAGCGGCCGCAATGTCTTTGATTTGCCGCTGACGTTCTCCGGAACGGATTGCCCCGTGGCCAGCGGCTCGGTGGTCCAGAGCGTTGTGTTCTACAACGAAGGCACACGCGCACTGCAGATCATGGGCTTCACCACGTCCAAGTCTGACAGCTTCGTGTTCACCGGCACCAAATCCTGATGCCGCCTGAAGCGGCCCCGGGCTGACGGGGCCGCATGTCTTGATGAGCCGGGTCGCCCGCTTGTGGCGATCCCTCGCTCCGCGTCAGCCGCCCGCGCCGAGGCGCTGCCGCTCACCCCAAAGCATCCCGTGCGCCTGTGCCGCAATGTCGAGTGATCGCAGGCGCAGCGCGGGGTCATACACGTCGCTCACCAGCATGAACTCGTCGGCGCCCGTGGCGTCTGCCAGGCGCTGCAGGCCCGCGCGCACGGTGTCGGGCCCGCCGATCACCGCCATGGCCAGAAAGTCGCCGATGGCGGCGCGCTCCTGGGGCTGCAGCTGGGCGGCGTAGTTTTCCACCGGCGGCAGCAGGCGGCGGCGGTCGCCCGTGAGAATGCCCAGCACCCGCTGGTAGGTGCTGCTGGCCAGGTACTCGGCCTCATCGTCCGTGGGGGCGGCAATCAAGGGCACGCCGATGGCCACATGGGGCTTGGGCCACGCGGCCGACGGGCGGAACAGGTTGCGGTACAGGTCGATGGCCTGGTGCAGCATGCGCGGCGCGAAGTGCGACGCGAACGCATACGGCAGCCCCTGCTGCGCCGCCAGCTGCGCCGAAAACAGGCTGGAGCCCAGCAGCCAGATGGGCACGTTGGTGCCCGCCCCGGGCACGGCGATCAGGCGCTGGCCGGGCTCGGCCGGGGCCAGCAGCCGCTGCAGCTCGGCCACGTCGCGCGGAAAGTCCTCCTCTGTCTCCACCCGGTTTCGGCGCAGCGCTCGCATGGTGGCGGGGTCCGTGCCCGGGGCCCGGCCCAGGCCCAGGTCGATGCGGCCGGGGTGCAGCTCGGCCAGCGTGCCGAAGGCCTCGGCCACCACCAGGGGCGCGTGGTTGGGCAGCATGATGCCGCCCGAACCCACGCGGATGCGCGCGGTGCCGGCCGCAATGTGCCCCACCAGCACCGCCGTGGCCGAACTGGCGATGCCGGCCATGTTGTGGTGCTCCGCCAGCCAGTAGCGGGCAAAGCCCAACTGTTCGGCATGCTGCGCGGTGCGCAGCGCGATCTGCAGGGCATCGGCCACGGTGCCGCCCTCGCGGACGGCAACCAGATCAAGCATGGACAGGGCGGGGCGGGGGGCGGAGGAGTCGGTCATGCGCGAATTGTCCGTGTGGGCCAGGTTGCGCGCTGGCCCACACCCAGTGGCGGAGGAGGCAGAAGGGTCGTTGGGCGTGTCGGTATCTGTGCGGCAAATTTTTGGTAGCCAAAACGCTGCAGACCTCACAGAATGTTTCAAGAGTTTTCCGGCCGCGCCCACCCGCCGCCCGTGAAAACATCCCAAAAGGATCTACGCATGGGTTTTTTCAGCCGTCTGTTCAGAATCAAGGACCAGGATCCCGACAGCCAGGAGACCACCTGGGCCATGGAGGACAACGGCAGCGAACTGGTGCTGGACGCCGAGTACGCCGCCACCCTCATGACCGAGATCGACATCGATGCCGCCATTGCCAGCCACGAGGGCTGGCGGCTGCAGCTGCAGGACATGGTCAATGGCCGTTCCAGCGAAGTGATGCGGCCCGAGCGTGTGTGCCAGGACGACCGCTGCGACCTGGGCCGCTGGCTGCACGGCACGGGCCGCGTGCGGCTGGGCCACTACCCTGCCTTCGCCATGCTGGTGGCGCGGCACAAATACTTTCATCAGCAAGCCGCCGAAGTCGTCACGCTGTTCCAGGCGGGCGAACAGCAAAAGGCGGTGCAGTTGCTCAACAGCAGCTGTCGGCACGCATCCAACCAGGTGCTGCTCCTGCTGAAGGAGCTCAAGCGCGGGCTGGGGCGTTGACGCGGCGGCGCGTGCCGTGTGCGCGCCCACCTGGGGTGAATGAAAATTTGCCCGATTAATGCAAAATTGATAGCTAACTTTGCTTTATGGGTAAGCGCTAAAGCCGATTTTTAGTCCATTTTTTTCGGCATGGCCGCCATGCCGGTGCCAGCCGCCCGCATCGGGGCGCCCGGGTCGCTGCAACGCCCTCCAGTGCCCGCCATCATCGGCACACAGCTCTTACATCTGCAGACACTGACCGCCCCCTGAAACACGGTGGCGCGTGGCTATATTTCGCCGCACTTGGCATCGGGCGCTGGCCGCTGAACGCGCCAAGCCCGGGTACCGCCAAGCATTCACCGCTGGCACCCACAAACCAAAGAATGAAAGAAAGAGAGAGGGAATCCATGATGGACCGCCGTACATTGCTGACGCTCGTCACGCTGGCCTCAGGTGTGAGCGCCGTATCGCCCGTGTGGGCGCAATTTGATCTGGGCAAGATGCTGGACGCCGGCAAGGACCTGGCCAAATCGGAATCGCTGACCGACGAGGAAGTCAAATCCGCCTTCGACCAGATGGCCGCCGAGAGCGACCGCCAGAACCGCATCGCCCCCGCAGGCACCCCGTATGCGGCGCGGCTTTCCAAGCTCACCGCCGGCCTGGGCGCGTATGACGGCCTGAAGATGAACTTCAAGGTCTATCTCACGCCCGAGATCAATGCCTTCGCCATGGCCAACGGCACCATCCGCGTGTATTCGGGCTTGATGGACAAGTTCACCGACGACGAGGTGCGCTACGTGATCGGCCACGAAATCGGCCACGTCAAAAAAGGCCACAGCAAGGCCCGCATCCAGGCCGCGCTGCGCACCAGCGCTTTGCGCAATGCGGTGTCGGCCAGCAACAGCAAGGCTGGCGCCATTGCCAGCTCGCAGCTGGGCGATTTGTTTGAAAAAGTGGTGCGCGCCCAGCACTCGCAAAGCAACGAACGCGAGGCGGATGACTACGCCATGGGCTTCATGAAGGCCCGGCGCTACGACCCCAAGGCCTGCGTGACGGCGCTCGAAAAGCTGGTGGCCATGTCGGGCGGCGATTCGAGCAACTTTCTGTCCACGCATCCGTCGCCGCGAGAGCGGGCGGATCGGATGAAGACGCAGGTGGGTTGAGTCATGCGTGCGGGATACGTCGAGATTTCCGCTCCAGTGGGCGCAATAGCTGCAAACAAGTCGAACGACGTAAAGCAGGTTCAGCGCTTGTTGAATATGCACACCGAGGGGTTTGTCGGGGTCCGAAAATTCAGCATCGACGGCATGTTTTCTGCGAGTCTTGTTGACGCAATTAAGGATTTTCAGACGCTGGTTCAATCCCGTATGTCACCCATGGGCGAATAGAGCCTCGCAGTCTGACCCTGCGAAACCTGAACATGAGGCCAGAAATATTTGGATATCAGCGAAAAATAAAATCTAAAGAAGCAATATTTTCCGATGCTCAGGACGGGAGTGTTGAGGTATTCATATTCGACGCAATGATGTTGAGTGTTGGTTCGCAATGGGGGCATGCGGCCGTTGATGTCGATGGTGTGATATATACGCGCGCACATTCGCAATACGCCTCCATCGAAAGAGCGAAGTATTTACGGAACAATAGTTTGATTCGAGATTATGTTGGGTTGGTGCTCCGAGTTTCTTCGCGTGAAAAGAGAGCGATAAAGCTGGAGTTCGAGCGAAGAATTGCCGAGCAAAAGCCCTATGACATCATCTCAAATAGCTGTTCCACGAATGTGGCGGACGTTCTGGAGTCTATTGGAGTTCTTGCGCATGATCCCAGATTTCAAATTAATCCTGCTTCATCCAATGCTGTGTCGCCGAAGGAATTGCTGATTGTGATGTCCAGATCAAATCGACTGATTAAAAGGATAAACTACAGTAAGGCATCAACTTTATGAAAATATTACTGTCGTTGATCGTTTTTATGGCTATTTTGGGTTGCAACAATTCTCCGGTAGGGAAATGGGAGGCAACGGAGCGGGTGGAGGTTTATCGCAATGATGATACCTTCAAAGTTCTGTTTTACATCGTTCCTGGCGAGGTTTGCAGTTTGTCGCTCCACTGGGAAGTCAAAAAGGCGGCTGGATATAAAAAGATAATTTGTGAAAGGGGAGAGGGTTGGATCATGGACGATAGAGCGTTTCGACGGCTTGACAACTAGCCAGGTCCACAATTTTCATATTTGTGCGAGTCGTGGCTTTCGAGTTGTGAATAGACTGCCGTTACCCGTTGGTTGTAGCTGCGCTCATGCGAATTTTTCATGTTTTATCTCTCGGCGCTGCCTGCCTGCTTGTCAATCCGGTCATGGCAGGCGCTGCAACGACAGGCCATGCCAACGCGCTTCTGCCCGAAATCGTGACAACGCCCATGCCGCCACAGCCGATGGCGGAAGACGAAAAGCATCAACTGGCCCACGCCATGGCGATGACGCCCTACACGGTTGTGGTCGTGCACACACGTCTCACCATCGTGCCCATTCCCAGCCCGAATGTGTCTCATGGGCTCATTGACGCAGACCAAGACAGGGTGATGACGGAAGAGCGCCACATTTACGAAGCACAGGTCGTTGAGACGCTGCGTGGCCCGGCCATGAAGCGGATTCGCTATGAAGTGCTGGTCGACCGGGGGGACAGCGCGTCGCTATCCACCCAGCCCGCGATCGTCATGGTGTGCCGTGGGCCGCGCGGGTTCTATTGGGGTGGGGTGGGGGCGCATTTCAAGGCCTCCCGCGAGGCAGTCGCATTGGCACGGAGAGTGGCGAAAGACTTGGCTCAGAAACCAGCCACCAAGTTCGGCTACTGCGATTGATGCCACGGACGCGGCGGGTGTTTGCTCTCCCGCCGATGTTTGCCGTGTTCAATAACTCCGCCCCCCCTTGTACATCGCATGCTGCCGCCGGTTCAGCGTGGCCGCCTCGCCCAGCCGCCCCATGGCCGCACCGGCATGCGCGTGCGTGATGGCCAGGCCCAGGCCGTCCGCTGCGTCGGTGCCGGGCAGGCCGGGCAGACTGAGCAGGCGGCGCACCATCTCCTGCACCTGGCTTTTGGCCGCGCGGCCGTGGCCGACCACGGCTTTTTTCATCTGCAGCGCCGTGTATTCGGCCACGGGCAAATTGCTGGCCACCAGGGCGGTGATGGCGGCGCCGCGGGCCTGGCCCAGCAGCAGGGTGGACTGGGGGTTGACGTTGACGAACACGATCTCGACCGAGGCCACGTCGGGCTGGTAGCGGGCGGCCACCTCGGTGATGCCGTCGAACAGGATCTTCAGGCGCCCCGGCAGGTCGCCCAGCGCGAGTGTGGTGGTACGGATGGTGCCGCTGGCCACGTAGCTCAGGCGGTGGCCGTCCACGTCCACCACGCCAAAGCCCGTGGTCTGCAGACCGGGGTCAATGCCAAGAATGCGCATGTGCTCTTAAATTTATAGCTGCTGGCGCTTGATGGATAAGCGCTGGGGCCTGGTTTTGTTCAAAGTCCGAAGTACCAGCGCACTGAGTGAAAGAACACCGGCGCCGCAAAGCACAGCGCATCCACCCGGTCGAGCAGGCCGCCGGCACCGGTCACCGACATGCCCTGCATGCCCCAGCTCGTCACGCCCCGGTCGCGCTTGAGGGCCTTCATCACCAGGTGCCCCAGGCTGCCGGCCACACAGGCCAACAGTGCCATGCCCAGCGCCTGCCCGGGCTTGAACGGGGTGATGAACGACAGCAGCCCGCCCGCCAGCCCGCCCGCCGCCACACCGGCCAGCCAGCTCGTCCATTGAAAGCTCTGGCTCACCTGCGGCGCCACGGGCTTGTGCGGAAAGCGCCGCCCCAGCAGGTGCTGCACCAGCATGCAGGTCTGGACCACAAACACCAGATAGAACACCAGGAACGCGCCCTTGCCCTCGTAGCCCGCAAAGTCCAGCAGCAGCAGCGCAGGCACATGGCTCATGCCGTACACGCACACCATGATGCCCCACTGCAGCTTGGCATTGCGCTCCAGAAAACGCTGAGGGTCGTTGGCCAGTGCGCTCACCACCGGCAGCGCCAGAAACACATACACCGGGATGAACACCGTGAACAGGTCGAACATCTTGCTGCCCACGATCCAGAACTGCAGCGGCAGCACCACGAAGAACGCCAGCACGAGGCTGCGGTGGTCGCCGCGCCGCGTGGGCGACAGGGTGATGAACTCGCGCAGCGCAAAAAAAGCCACGATGGCGAACAGCACCGTGGCCACCGCGTCGCCCAGCACCCAGCCCACCCAGAATACGGTGGCCATGGCCCACGAGGTCTTGAGCAGGCCCCAGAAGCGCCGGGCCTCCAGTGCGTCGGCCTCTGCTTTCGGGTCGTCCCCGGCATGTTCGCGCAGGTTGCGCGCAAAGCTCCAGACGGTGACGCCGGACAGGATGCCGAACATCACGATGAACAGCGCGCCGATCTGCTGCGTGGCGGTGAGGTTGCGAAGAAACTCATTCATCGGGGTTGCCCCTTCCGGCTGACGTCGGCGCGGCAGGCGCCGTGATGCGGGCGGGGGGTGGCCGCAGGCCTGAAGTGGCTGGGTGCGTGGGGCTGCATGGTCAGACGTCCCTCAGTGCGATGACGGCGCGGCGGGCGCGGTCGAGAAAGGGGCGGCGTTCTTCGTTCGACTCCAGCTGAATGGGCGCGCCAAACGTCACCGAGCACAGGATGGGCACCGGCACCACTTCGCCCTTGGGCATCACGCGCTGCACGTTGTTGATCCAGGCCGGCACCAGCACCACCTGCGGAAACATCTGCGCCAGCTTGAACAGGCCGGACTTGAACGGCTGCGGCTCATCACCATGGCCGCGCGTGCCTTCCGGAAAGATCACGATGGAATCGCCGCTTTCCAGCGCGCGCACCAGCGGGGCCAGCGGGTCGGTGTCGGGCAGCGCAGCGCGCAGCTCCTCGGGCGAGGGCGCGCGCGGTGGCGCTTCGGGCGAAGGGTCGGGCCCACCGGCCATGGCGGTGTCCGCCTCGGCCGACGCCAGCGCCATCGCATCGAGCACGCCCACAGCCTCGGCGGCTGGCGCCGCAGCGGTGGCAGGGCGCGCGGGCGTGGCCTGGCGGTCCACATACACCGCGTTGAAAACCGCCGTGGTGATCCACTGCCGAAAGGGCGTCTTGGTCCAGTAGTCCTTGGCGGCAATGGGCCGCGTGATGCTGCGCAGCTCCTCGGGCAGCGCCGCCCAGATCAGCACCATGTCGGCGTGGCTCTGGTGGTTGGCAAAGTAGATGCGCTGCTCGGCCTTGGGCGGGCAGCCATACCAGCGCGCCTGGGAGCCGGTGAGAAACCGCACGATCCCCAGCAGGAGAAGACTCATCAACTTGGCAAGCATGGGCGCGATGATACGGGCGCGCAGGACGCCGCTGGATGGGCCCCCTGCAACCGTGGGGTGGCTGGCGCCGCCCGCATGTGCCGCCATCTGCACGGCGTTCCCAGGTCCTTGCCTGCTGCCAGGCTTGCGGGTCCAGGGCGGTCGCAACCAAGAGTCTGTTCAATGTCATTTTGGAGTCGCACAAGTACCTTGCCGGGATGGGATGCCAGGCGCGGTGTGCAGTGGATAGCCCGGCTATCCACAAGCGCCGCAACGCCGCAGACCGCCCGGCAAGACACTTGCCCGAAGGGTTGGAGTGAAATCGGGCGATTGAACGCGCTGGCCGCT
>NZ_JBMIRS010000107.1:0-5265 GCF_049198005.1 Paracidovorax sp. MALMAid1276
CGGTCTACCCAGACCACCCCCGCGCCAGTGCTAGCTTTGCGTACCGTCACTTATTGCACTGAAAACGAGGAGACCCCGTCCCAGGCAGCTCTTTTCGATTGCTTTTAAGCTATCGATGGGTGCTTGATCTACCAATATGAAACCGGCGCACCACTTATGTGGGCGTCGGTTTTTTTTCGCCTGTACAAGAAATACAAAAATTTGGATTACATGCACCGGCCATTTCGCGCATTAAATATGTCGCCAGTTGCAGAGGAATACAACTATTTCAAATGCAGTGAACGCAATAGGGGCATTGCATCACCGTCGCAATTGCTTGCAATCTTACAGGTCAGATAGCGCTCTTGCCCGAAGCACTGCAGCAGCAGAGGGTGACCCCTCTGTCGTGTTCACGCAATTGCTCACAGCACAATAATTCACGACAATTCAGTTGATCATGAATTCCAAAGTTGAATTGAGCGCTGATGAGTTTTTTGAGCAATGGCTAGAACATTGTTCGAATGATGACCAGCGGGCCATCAACGATTTTGTTTTCTACAGGTACTTTTGGATATCCTGGACCAAATTTTTGACAACCGGAGGTGACCCTAAAAACCCCAGGTGGGTCCACTGGACCGATGCAGACCCAGTGCTGGTCAGGCTTTACCTGAACGGTGGGATCAAAGTGCGTGGGGGTGGCGTCAAGATCAGCGAGATCACCGAACGCCGGTACTGGCGCCTGCTTGAGCGGGTGTATGACTACGCTGTGGAGCGCGGGTTGGTTGCGGAAAATCCTGCGGCAGGCATTGCCGACAAGGAAAAGCCTCCCTCTGAAGATCCCAAGGGGGCCATCCTGTCGCCCGTTGTCTGGGAGCAGTGCTTCAAGATCCTTCGAGAAGGCTCCGAAGATGCTGTGGGCCTGAAGGCCATCGACATCCGCAACCGAGCGCTTTTGCTGGTGCTCTTTGAGTTGGGGCTCACCTCGGCTGAAATCCGCGCGCTCACAGTCGAGTCCTTCGTAGACGGCGGAGCAGGGAAGGGCGCCTCGATCCGTATCACTTCGGGTGGCGTCAACCAACTGCGCACGATGGTCGTGTCTGCAGAGGTGCGTTCGGCCATCAAATCCTGGCTGCAGGTGAAGGCGACAGCGGGCAAACACGCTTTGGCACCAGCACTTTTCAGCTCGCAGACGGGCAAACCGATGACCGACGAAAACCTGTTGGTGCTGGTGCGCGCGCACCTGCTGGCCGCCAGTCGGGCCGCTGGCCAAGATGACCCGGTTCGCGCTGGGCCGCAGATCGTCAGGAACACCAGGCTGGTGCAATGGATGCTGTCTGGCATGCCCCAGCCGGAAGTGGCACTTCGCGCCGGTCTCAAAAACGTCCGGGGGCTCCTGCATCTTCGCCAGCATTTGCCTGACGGTCCCCGCCTGGAACTCGCACGCGCGTCCAGCCGAAAAGACGACGAACCGCTGCGCCCCGTTCTCCAGCGGTTGGCCTGAGCAACCAGCTGGGGCTCAGATACTGGTCTTCATCTTGTCCACCGCCCTGATGCGCTCTCCCATGCCGGCCTTCACATAGATGGCTGTGGTGTTGATGTTCTTGTGCCCGAGCAACTCCTGCACCACACTGAGGTTTCCTCCAGCCGCCTCCAGGGCTTTGTGCGCGTAGGTGTGGCGCAGCCAGTGGGTCGAAGCCCGCATGAAGGGGGCCTTTCCTTCACCCGCCATCTCGTGGGCATTGTCGGAGCAGATTTTGAAGAAACTCTTGAGGATGGAGTACAGCATGTGACTGGACAGGGCCCCATGCTCATTGACCGTGTACTTGATCTTGCCCACCTCGGCCTCGCGTTCGATCTCGATGGTGGGCAGCGCCTTGTTTGATCGCAAAGCCATCTGCGCGCGTTCGATGGCCAATCCCTTGTCTCTGGTGGAGATCCATCGATCATCCAGCACTCCGATCAGCGGCTGGTCTTCAGGTTTGACCTGGGTGAACAGCGCGAGCTTGCCCTGAGCCATCAGCTCTTCGCGGTCCTTGCGGTGCTCACGCAGGGCTTGCATCGTGGCCGCGTTCAGGGGGACCGTGCGTTTTCGCATGCCTTTACCCAAGACCTCCAACACTCG
Organism: Paracidovorax sp. MALMAid1276; assembly: GCF_049198005.1. Classification (NCBI taxonomy): domain Bacteria; kingdom Pseudomonadati; phylum Pseudomonadota; class Betaproteobacteria; order Burkholderiales; family Comamonadaceae; genus Paracidovorax; species Paracidovorax sp. MALMAid1276. The sequence goes on from NZ_JBMIRS010000107.1 coordinate 2,102, forward strand.
GGACTCCACACCACGTTCCAGGGCTCGGTCGGTTTGCACATGCGACCACCGCGCTTGCGCGACTTCCGCCCGTCGCAGCCCAGCGTTCTCGATCAGCCTAAACAGGGCGCGCAGCCTGCGCTTGGCGGGTCCATCCGGCAGATCCGCGAACGTGTCACCCACCACCTGCAGGTCAGCCTCCGTGAAGGATCGGAACACATCCATCGTCACCTGGTCGCGCTTTTGCCCGTCCACCGCCAGGGCTGCGTTCGCACTGATGTACCCTGATTTCTTCCAGTGCGTGTACATGGCCCGCACGGCGGAGAAAGTCACGTTCAGACTCTGGGCGTTGAGGGGGCCACGCAGAGGTCTCCATCCATCGGTGTATTTCTGCTTTGTGCCTTTGGCTACTTGCACCCAATGCTCTGGCGGATTGGTGAGGAATTTCTTGAACGCAAAGAAATCGTCTTCAGTGAGGGACGACAGAGCCCGCTTGCGTTCATGAATGGCCCAGAGGATCAAGCGCTCTATGGCCCGTTGATATGCTTCTTGGGTATGGGGTGACTTTTGCTGGATCTTTCTGAACCACGCCTGTACCGCTTCAACATCATTCGACGCTTCCATCGTATTGGCGGTGAGTGCCCGGAACTTTCCGTCGCTCCCGTCCAATTCTTCTGGCCACAGCATCGATGTCAACGGCTGCATCTCGTAGGGCGAAGAGATCTGCAGTTCACGGCTGTTGGCCAGCGCGGGGAGTCGCGAAAGACCTGGTGCCGGCGTCAGCGTCCAGCGATGCAGCCACGCCAGCAGGTTTTCTGCCCGCCTGACGCCGTAGCCAGGCAGTTCGTCGTACCAGCGGTCGCCCTTCAACGAGATCCAGTCCACCAGGTTTCCCAGCGTGATCACGCCCGCCTTGCCCAGTGCCTCCTTCTGACTACCGGACATTACAACCCACTGTTCGACGCGGTGAGCGCGCTCGGGCTTGGTGCCCAGGTGTTCATCCAGCCAGTTGATCGCATGCAAGACATCCGCCATCCGCTCGGCCGCACTGCGGCCTGCCTGAAGCACCTGCACAGCCCCGGTCTGTATTGAGGGTTCTGTCTCGGGCGCGAGGGGGATCTCTACCTGACTCGGGGAGGGCGCCAGGTCGGGAGCAGGTTCGGCCCTTGCTTCTGCCAGGGCCTCCTCGTACCGCTCGATCAGCTCAGCCTCCGAGAACATGTCCGGGTCGAACTGGGCCGCGAACTCTTCCAAGCTGAGCACCTTGGGTGCCTGCACCGTCACGGGTTGGGCCTGCACGGCGATGTCCACTTGTCCACTGGTGGGCGCTGGAGGCTCGGTGTTGCTACCGGGTGACCCAACCGGCACTGCGCTCACTATGGTCTGGTGGTCCCTGAGGACCCTCACCATAGCGCGGGCCTCTTGGGACTGCTCGATGCCGTTGGCTGCAGCCTCGATCCGGTCCAAAAGTTCCTGGTACTTCTTGACGAGCGCTGGACGCTCGGGCGCACGACCCGGCCACAGCATGTACTGGCGAGCTGCTACAGTGAGATCCACACCTTGGGCGATGGCGCGCAGCATCGCGAACTCGTCGGCCGTCGCATTGTTGTGGGCGATCCGGGTCTGCGAACCTGGTGGGCGTCCGCGTCGGCGAGCCGGTTTGACGCGCTGCGCGGGCTCCAGCGGCTGGCCACCGTCCAGATCCACCACCGCCAGTTTTCCGGGCTCGGCGAGGGCGCCGGATTCGGCGGGCGGTTGCGCATCAGGAATTTCGGGCGTAGAGTGGGTCATGACCTTGAAAGACGAATTGTCCTCGTGCACTGGCGGCTTGGCCAACTGGCCCCAGCGCCAGCCCAGCCGGAACAACTAAGCGAAAAAGGAGCGGGATGTCCCCTCCTCTTTTTTTGAGCCTCGTTTAATGCTCCATAATGGATATTATGGGACAGTACACATTAAATGTAAAACGATTCCGAAGCGTCAAAAACTTAACGAACTTAACGGATTGATCTAACGCACTCGACTCAACGTAGCTATCTAATCTTGCGAAGTTTTCAAGGGCGATGTACAGTTCCCCTCGGAAGCACCGGCCTGGACGAGCGATGTCCAGCCAGCGACCACAGGAGAACGAGATGCTTGTTTGGATAGACGGCCCGAGTGGGCCTAGCGCACCTGCAGCGCCTAATCACTACGCGATCATTCGCCGCAACGGCAACTTGGTCCCCTTTGAACCACAGTTGATTGCTCAGGCCATGATGAAAGCGTTCCTGGCCGTGCATCAGACGATGCGCAAGGGTTGCACTGGGAACTCGCTTTTCTACGTGCGCAACACACTGTCCAGCCCCGTCTCCCAGTGGTACAGCCCCGAACGCCTGGAGGTCCGCCTTGTGAAGAGGGGCGGTGGCGCGCGCCTGAGGTCACGGCGCCGCAACAACACAGACCTTCGCGACGGATCTACTTCTGGCTTCTTCTCGGCGGCAAAGCCCAACCTGCGCAACGCGCCATAAGCGCACCACGGTTTGAAATCCCCATGAATACCCTGTCCATTTCCTCACCGTTTGCCCACCGCAATGCCCCAGACCTCTCGCAGGCGTCTCCTGATCCCTACGCGACAGCGGCCCAGTCTGCCGCTGTCTTGCGCTCGGGTGCGCAGTACCGCCGCGAGCGCATGGAAGCCGACGACATGATCACGACCGACGACGCTGCACTGCTGGCAGGCGCCAGCCGGGTGACCATCAACGCCTGGATCAAGTCGCGCCGCTGCATCGGGGTTTCCCACCTGCGCCGGGGTTTCAAATTGCCACGCTGGCAGTTCGAACCCAACCTGTGGCCCATCCTGCAGCCCTTGGCATCGGCCCTTGGCGCGTCCGATGGCTGGCAGGTGCTCACCTTCCTGGAGACGCCGGCATCGGCGCTGGACGGCCAGACACCGCGCGCCGCTCTTGAGCAGGGCGTCCCAGCGAAACACATCCTGGCATTGGCAACGGCTGAGGCTCACTGAATGACCTCGCCCCATGAACCTGACAGACCTCAATCCGCCATTCATTGAACTTCCCGACCGCCAAACTTGGGGTCCCCTTGTTTTCAGTGCAATAACTGGCGGTACGCAAACCCAGCACTGGCGCGGGGGTGGTGTTGGTAGATCGTTGATTCTGTTGGCTTTCCTGTTCACCTTCAAATCCGGGATT
>NZ_JBMIRS010000129.1:0-24068 GCF_049198005.1 Paracidovorax sp. MALMAid1276
GTCTTGGGGATCGTGTACTGGCTTCGACAAGCTCAGCCTGAACGGATGGGGGTGGCGCCGCGGCTTCGACACACTCAGCCCGAACGGGCGGGGTGGCGCTCCGGCTTCGACACGCTCAGCCCGAACGGACGGGGTGGCGCACCTGCTTCGACAAGCTCAGCCCGAACGGACGGGGTGGCGCACCTGCTTCGACAAGCTCAGCCCGAGCGGGTGGTCGCGATTTTCCGCACTCTAACAACTATCAAATCAATAGCTAAAAGCGCTTATTGGATAAGCGCTGGAGTCATTTTCATCAAAAATTCCCGCCCGCCACCCGCACCTCACCCTCCCCCCACCCGCCTCCCAGCGCGCGGATCAGCCCCACCGTCGCCAGGTACTGCGCCGTCTGCACCTGCAGCGCCTGCCGCCGGTTGCGCAACTCGCTGCGGCGCGCGTCCAGCAGTTCGAGCTGGCTGACGAGCCCGTTGCGATACCGCACATCCGACAGCTGCGTGGCGCGGCGCGCGGCCGTCACCGCGCGGGCCTGTGCCTCGGCTTGGCCGGACAGCAGGCGCAGCGAGGTCAGCTGATCTTCCACGTCGCGGAAGGCATTCAGCACCTGGCCGCGGTGGTCCGCCAGCGCGGCCTCCAGGCGGGCCTTGGCGCCTTCGATCTGGGCGTCGCGCTGGCCGCCGTCAAAGATCGGCAGGGACAGCAACGCACTCACACCCCAGGCGCGAGCGGACCACTTGAACAGGTCACCCAGCTCGGGCGATGCCTGGCCCGCGCTGCCGGTGAGCGTGACCGCCGGGAACCAGGCCTTTTGCGCCACGCCCACGCGGGCCTGCGCGGCCAGCACCGCCGTTTGCGCGGCCGACACATCCGGGCGGCGCGCCAGCACCGTGCCGGGCACGCCGGGCGGGATCACGGGCAGCGCGGCGTCGCCTGCAGCCGGTGGCAGCACAAAGGTGGTGGCGACCTCGCCCACCAGCACGGCCAGCGCATGGGTCAGCACGGCCTGCTGCCGCTGCAGGGCCAGCGCGTCGGACTCGGTGGCAGCCACTTCGGTCTGCACGCGCGCCACGTCCAGCTCGGCCACGTCGCCGGCCTGCAGGCGGCGCTGGGTGAGGCGCAGGGTGTCCTGGTAGGCGGCCAGGCTTTCCTGCACCAGCACCTGCTCGGCCTGCACGGCGCGCAGCTGCAGATAGGTTTGCGCCACGTCGGCCTGCACCATCAGGCGGGTGCTTTGCAGCAGGGCTTCGCGGGCATCGGCGTCCAGGCGCGCGGCATCGCTGGTTTGGGCCAGGCGGCCGAACAGGTCCAGCTCGTAAGAGGCGCTGAGCCCCGCCGTGCCCAGCGTGGCCGGGGCCGCGCTGCCGGTGGTGGCCGCTCCGGCCTGGCGCGATACGCCGGCCGAGGCGCCCACCTGCACCGAGCGCGCGGCGTCGGCCGAGCGCAGCAGCGTGCGCGCTTCGGCCAGGCGTGCGGCCGCCTGCTGGATGCCGGTGTTGGCCGTGCCCGCGCGCTGCACCAGGTCGGCCAGCACCGCGTCCTGAAAGCCCAGCCACCACTCGCCGCGCGGCTGGGCTTCGGCCGGTGGTGCCACCGTCCAGGGGGCGGCGGGCAGCGGCAGCGCACTGCCACCGGCTGCAAAGCGGGCGGGCACGGGCACGCCGGCGTGCGGCGCGGGCACCACGGGCTGGGTCATGCAGCCAGCCAGCACCAGGGCGGCGGCCAGGGGCGCGAGCAGGCTGCGCCGTCGCGCGGGCCGCCTGGCCTGCGCATCGGGTTCAAGGGTTGTGGTGTTCATCAAGAGGTCGGTCATGTCAGGTCTCCGGCCCGCCCGGCTGTGCGGGGCGGGGGCATGGAAAGAAGGAATCAAAGCAAGCGGCGTCGAGCACCCACCCTCATTCGTGTTCCTTGCGCGGCGCGGCCAGCACGGGCTGGGCCGTGCCGCCGCCGTGCGGCGGGTGCGAGATGGGCGCCACATGCGCGCCGTGCTCAACCAACGGCCGGTTGCCCGCCAGCCTGCGCAGCACCACATAGAACACGGGCGTGAGGAACAGGCCAAAGGCCGTCACCCCGATCATCCCGGCGAACACCGCCACGCCCATGGCGCTGCGCATTTCGGCACCTGCGCCGGTGGACAGCACCAGGGGCAGCACGCCCATCACAAAGGCCAGCGAGGTCATCAGGATGGGGCGCAGCCGCAGGCGGCTGGCCTCGATGGCGGCCTGCACCGGCGTGCGGCCCGCAAACTCCAGCTCGCGCGCAAACTCCACGATCAGGATCGCGTTCTTGGCCGACAGCCCCACCAGCACGATGAGCCCGATCTGCGTGAACACGTTGTTGTCGCCTTTGGTGAGCCACACGCCCGTCATCGCGGCCAGGATGCCCATGGGCACGATCAGGATGATGGCGATGGGCAGCGTCAGGCTTTCGTACTGCGCGGCCAGCACCAGGAACACCAGCAGGATGGCCAGCGGGAACACCAGCACGGCGGAGTTGCCGGCCAGGATCTCCTGGTAGGTCAGCTCGGTCCATTCAAAGCTGATGCCCTGGGGCAGCGTCTCCTTGGCGATGCGCTCGATGGCCGCCTGGGCCTGGCCGGACGAATAACCGGGTGCGGGGCCACCGTTCACGTCCGCCGCCAGGTAGCCGTTGTAGCGCATGGCACGCTCGGGGCCAAAGCTGGGCTCCATCTTCATCAGCGCCGACAGCGGCACCATCTCGCCGGTGCTGGAGCGCACCTTGAGCAGGCCCACATCTTCGGCCCGTGCCCGGTAGGCTGCATCGGCCTGCACACGCACGCTGTAGGTGCGGCCGAACTGGTTGAAGTCGTTGGCGTACAGGCTGCCCAGGTAGATCTGCAGCGTGTCGAAGATGTCCGTCACGGGCACGCCCAGCTGGCGCGCCTTGGTGCGGTCGATGTTGGCGTACAGCTGCGGCACGTTGACCTGCCAGCTGGTGAACAACCCCGCCAGCTCCGGCGTCTGGTAGGCCTTGCCCATGAAGGCCTTCACGGCGTTGTCCATGGCTTCGTAGCCCAGCGAGGCGCGGTCTTCGATCTGCAGCTTGAAGCCGCCCGTGGTGCCCAGGCCCGCCACCGGGGGCGGAGGGAACATGGCGATGAACGCGTCCTGGATGCTGCCGAACGCTTGGTTCAGCTGGCCCGCCACCGCGCCGCCGCTCTGGTCGGCGCGCTTGCGCTCGGCAAAGGGCTTGAGGGTGGCGAACACGATGCCGGCGTTGGAGCTGTTGGTAAAGCCGTTGATCGACAGGCCCGGGAAGGCAATCGCGTCTTCGACGTTCGGGTTCTGCTTCATGATCTCGCCCATGCGGCGAATCACGTCGTCGGTGCGGTCCAGCGTGGCGCCGTCGGGCAGCTGGGCAAACCCGATCAGGTACTGCTTGTCCTGCGCGGGCACGAAGCCGCCGGGCACGGCCTTGAACAGGCCCCAGGTCACGCCCACCAGCGCCAGGTAGATGGCCAGCATCAGCGCCTTGCGGCCGATGACACGCTTGACGCCGCCGCTGTAGGCCTCGGAGCCGCGATGGAACAGGCGGTTGAAGCCGCGGAACACACCGCCAAACACCTTGTCCATGCCGCGCGTGAGCGCATCCTTGGGCTCGTGGTGGCCCCGGAGCAACAGCGCCGACAGCGCGGGCGACAAGGTCAGCGAGTTGATCGCCGAGATCACGGTGGAGATCGCAATGGTCACTGCAAACTGCCGGTAGAACTGGCCCGTGAGCCCGCTGATGAAAGCCAGCGGCACGAACACGGCCGTGAGCACCAGCGCAATCGCAATGATGGGGCCGCTCACCTCGCGCATGGCGCGGTAGGTGGCCTCGCGCGGGGTCAGGCCGGCCTCGATGTTGCGCTCCACGTTCTCCACCACCACGATGGCGTCGTCCACCACGATGCCGATGGCCAGCACCAGACCGAACAGGCTCAGGGCATTGATCGAAAAGCCCAGCAGGTGCAGCACCGCAAACGTGCCCACCACCGACACCGGCACGGCCAGCAGCGGGATGATGGACGCGCGCCAGGTCTGCAGGAACAGGATGACGACGATCACCACCAGGGCAATGGCCTCCAGCAGCGTGTGGATGACGGACTCGATGGACGCACGCACGAACTGCGTGGGGTCGTAGGCGATGCGGAATTCCACGCCCTCGGGCATGTTCTTCTGCAGCTCGGCCATGGTGGCGCGCACGTTGGACGAGATGTCGAGCGCGTTGGAGCCCGGCGCCTGGAACACGCCCATGCCCACCGCGGGGTCGTTGTTGAGCAGTGAGCGCAGCGAGTAGTCGGCCGCACCCAGCTCCAGGCGGGCGATGTCGCGCAGGCGCGTGATGGCGCCATCCGAGCCGGTCTTGACGATGATGTCGCCGAACTCTTCCTCGGTCTGCAAACGGCCCTGCGCGTTGATGGACAGCTGCAGGTCCACCCCCGGCAGGCCGGGCGATGCGCCCACCACGCCGGCCGCAGCCTGCACGTTCTGGCCACGGATGGCGGCCACCACGTCGCTGGCCGAGAGGCCGCGCTGCGCGACCTTTTGCGGGTCGAGCCACACGCGCATGGAATAGTCGCCACCGCCGAAGATCTGCACCTGGCCCACGCCCTGGATGCGCGCGAGGCGGTCCTTGACGTTGAGCACGGCGTAGTTGCGCAGGTAGTCGATGTCGTAGCGGTTGTTGGGCGAGACCAGGTGCACCACCATGGTCAGGTCCGGCGCGCTCTTGACGGTGGTCACGCCCAGTCGGCGCACTTCCTCGGGCAGGCGCGGCTCGGCCTGCGAGACGCGGTTTTGCACCAGCTGCTGGGCCTTGTCGGGGTCGGTGCCCAGGGCAAACGTCACCGTGAGCGTCATCACGCCATCGGTGGTGGCCTGGCTGCCCATGTAGAGCATGCCTTCCACGCCGTTGATGGATTCCTCGAGCGGCGTGGCCACGGTCTCGGCAATCACCTTGGGGTTGGCGCCCGGGTACTGCGCGCGCACCACCACGGACGGCGGCGCGACTTCGGGGTATTCGGAGATGGGCAGGCCGCGCAGTGCGATCAGCCCCCCGAGGAAGATGAGCACCGACAGCACCCCGGCGAAGATGGGGCGGTCGATGAAAAAGCGGGAGAAGTTCATGGATGCAAATTCCTGGGTTCCGCCGCGCTCAAGCCGCAGGCGATTTCGCGGCGGCCTTGGCTTCCTTCGGGTCGCTCGCCAGTTCGGCCTTGGCGGTCATCGGGACGGATTGGGGCGCCACCACGGCGCCGGGGCGCACGCGCTGCAGGCCATTGACCACGATGGTTTCGCCAGCCTTCAGGCCCGAAGTGACCATGCGCAACCCGTCGATGGGCGCACCCAGCGTCACTTCGCGGTACTCGGCCTTGTTGCCCTCGCCCACCACCATCACAAACTTCTTGTTCTGGTCGGTGCCCACGGCGCGCTCGTTGATGAGCAGCGCCTGGTTTTCGCGCGCCTGGCCCATGCGGACGCGGGCGAACTGGCCGGGGATGAGGGCGCCGTCCTCGTTGTCGAACACGGCGCGCACGCGCACCGTGCCGCTTCGGGCATCCACCTGGTTGTCGATGAGCTGCAGGCGGCCCGTGTGGGGCGTGCCCCCGGTGGTGCCGGTGCCCATCTGCACGGGAATGCGTTCGATGAGCTGGCGCGCGCTCTGGCCCCTGGCGCCGCTTTGCAGGTCGTGCAGCGCCTTCACCACGATCTGCTCGTCGGTGTCGAAGCTGGCGTAGATGGGGCTGACCGACACCAGCGTGGTCAACACCGGCGCACCGGCACCCGAGCCCACCAGGTTGCCCACGGTGACCTCGATGCGTCCCACGCGGCCCGCGATGGGTGCGCGCACCTGGGTGTAGCCGAGGTTCAGCTTCGCGGCCTGCAGTGCGGCCTGGGCGGCACGCAGGTTGGCGTCGGCCTCGCGCTGGGCGTTCTGGCGCTCGTCGTGCTCGCGCTGGGCGATGGCCCTGTCTTCCAGCAGGCGCGTGGCACGCTCCAGTTCGCTGCGCGCGAACGACAGGCGGGCCTGCGCGGCCACCACCTGGGCGTCGGCGCGGTCCACCTCGGCGGCGTAGGGGGCCGGGTCCACCGTGAACAGCAGGTCGCCCTGCCTGACCAGCGAGCCTTCGCGGAAATGCACGGCCTGCACCGCGCCGGGCACGCGGGGGCGCACGTCCACGCGCTGCACGGCTTCCAGCCGGCCGGAGAACTCATCCCACAGCGCAATGTTCTTTTGCAGGACGGCAGCCACCGACACGGGCATGGGCGGCGGCTCGGCGGGCCCGCCGTCGGCCTGCGCCAGTGGCGCCTGGAACACGAGGATGGCGGCGGCCACAGCCGCCGTGACGGCCGTGGCGAGGGTGGCAAGGCCCAGCGGCCGGGGAGTGGAAAAGCGGTGGAAGTTCATGGCTTTCGTTTCAGTCGTTGGGGCTGCTTGTGGCAGCCGATGCGTTGGCGGGACGTGGATGCGGGAACGGGGTGCGTGGTTTAAATCGGGGCTGGATGCGGCTGAATGCGGGTGAACGCGGCCAGGCGTTCAAGTCAACAGACGGCGCAGCACCGGCTGCTGTGACAGGCGCTCGGGCGTGGGTGGCGGCAGATGGGCGGCAAGGGCGCGAGGGGCATGGTGTTTTCCTCCGGTTCGTTGGTGTTCAAGGCTGCGCCCGGGCGGGGCGCATGTTTTTTGGGCAAAGCCTCTCCCCTCCGGCACCGGCAGCCAGAAATTCGGCGGTCAAAGGGGGAAGCGAGAGCGCGCGGGAGAGCGCGGGCCGGAGTATCGAACCTCAAGTCAGGTTGAGGTCAACACCTTTTTTCGGCCCGCGCCGTTCAGGAAGGCACCGGGCTTCGCGTGGCCTCGAAGAACAGGCGGATCTGCTCGATGGCGCTTGCGGCACAGGGGCATTCGTGCTGGCCGGTCTGCAGCAGGGCATCGGGCCACTGCGGCGCCTTGGAAAACACGTGGCGCGTGACGGTCAGGCCCGCAGATTCCAGCCGTGCGGCATAGGCCAGCGCCTCATCGTGCATGGGGTCGGTATCGCCCACCATGATCAGCGTGGGCGGCAGGCCGGCCAGGCGCTGCGCGCCCGCGGGCACCGCATAGGGGTGCTCGGCATCGCGCGGGCAGCGCAGAAAATTGCGCCAGCCTTCCGTCCACTTGCAGCCCATGGCGTTGCCGGTGGCCTCGCGCAGCGACGCCGTGCCCACGCAGGGGTCGAGCATGGGCGACAGCAGGATCTGCCCGGCCAGCGGCGGGTGGGACTGGTCGCGTGTCACCACGGCCACGGCGGCGGCCAGGTTGCCTCCGGCCTCTTCGCCCGCCAGGTACACCAACGCGCCCTGCCCGCCCAGCTTGGTCCGATTGCGATGCACCCACTTGAGCACGTCGTAGCCCGTCTCCACCGGCTGCGGGAAGGGCGTGAGCGGGTAGGCCACCGACACCACCACGGCGCCCGCCTCCTGCAGCAGGGTGGCCACGGTGCAGCCGTTGTCCAGGTCGCCGGACGTGAACGCCCCGCCATGGAAATGCACCACCACCGGCGATGCCTGGCCCGCCTTCTTGCGGCCATACATGCGCACGGCCACGTCGTGCCCCTTGGCCACCTCAATGGTGGAATCGGTGCAGGTGGCGGGCGCACCGCCCTTGCCGCTGACAGCGCTCGTGGAAGCGGTGGCGGCAGGCGTTGGCGGCGGCGATGGCAAGGCTGGCGAGGACGGGCGGTCGGGCTGCATGGCATGTACCCATTGAATTGAGAATGGTTGAAATGTAGTGGCTTGCCTCCGCGAGATAAACCGGCCAAACACCACCGCACTGTTTCCAAAAGCTCAACAATCCATCCGTGGTGCGCGTGTGAGAATTCCTCAGCACCCACTGGGGGGTGCTGCAGTTGTGGATAGCAGTTCCAGATTCAAGGAGAAGCCATGGACCAGATTCAGGCCATGCGCATATTCGTGCGGGTGGTGGAGGCCGGCACGTTCACCCGGGCCGCAGATTCGCTGAACCTGCCCAAGGCCACCGTCACCAAGCATGTGCAGGCGCTGGAGGAGCGCCTGCGCGTGCGGCTGCTCAACCGCACCACGCGCCGCGTGACGGTGACGCCCGACGGCGCCGCCTACTACGACCGCACCGTGCGGCTGCTGACCGACCTTGACGACATCGAGGCCAGCATGACCAACGCGCGTGCCAACCCGCGCGGGCGGCTGCGCATCGACGTGGGCACCTCGGTGGCGCAGCTGCTCATCATTCCGCACCTGTCGGAGTTCCATACGAAATACCCGGACATCCAGGTGGACCTGGGCGTGAGCGACCGCGTGGTGGACCTGATCGGTGACAACGTGGACTGCGTGATACGCGGTGGCGAGCTGAGCGACCAGTCGCTGGTGGCGCGGCGCATCGGCAACCTGGAGTTCATCACCGTGGCCTCGCCCGACTACCTCGCGCGCAAGGGCACGCCCACCCACCCGCTGCAGATCGAGGAGCAGCACACCAGCGTGATCTACTTTTCGCCCCAGACCGGGCGGCACTATCCGCTGGAGTTCCGCCAGGGTGCGGAATCCATCGACATCACCGGCCCCTACCAGCTGAGCGTGAACGAGAGCAATGCGTACACGACCTCCATCCTGGCGGGCCTGGGCATCGGGCAGATCACCAGCTGGCAGGCCGAGCGGCACCTGAAAAGCGGCGCGCTGGTGCAGCTGCTGCCCGATTGGACCCAGCCGCTGCTGCCCATCTACGTGGTGTACCCGCCCAACCGGCACCTGAGCGCCAAGGTGCGCGCCTTTGTGGACTGGGCGGCCGAGCTGTTCCAGCGCGAGTTGCAGCGCGCCCCCTGAGTGGCCGCTGGCGGTTTTGCCAACTGCCTCTGTATGCTCTGCGCCATGAGCACCCCAGAGACCCCGCCCCCCGCCCCACCGGCCAGCAAGCCTGCCCAGCCCCGCAACCCGCTGCACGGCGTGACGCTGGAAGCCATGGTGGTGGGGCTGGCAGACTACTTTGGCTGGGACGAACTCGGGCGGCAGATTCCGATTCGCTGCTTTCAGATCGACCCCAGCGTGGGGTCCAGCCTGAAATTCCTGCGCAAGACGCCCTGGGCGCGCGACAAGGTGGAGAGCCTGTACCTCTTCATGCTGCGCGAGCAGCAGCGGGCCGCGCGACGGCCCTGACCCTCTTTCGCCTCGATTGCTATCAAATAAAGAGCTATCAGCGCTTATCCATCAAGCGCTGAAGGCACTTCTTATCTAAATTTTTCAGGGCGCAGCGCCTTCCGCGCCGCATCAATCGGGCGCGCGGCCCGGCCAAGCCGGGCCGCGCCCCGAGGTCAGTCTCCCGCCACCACCAGGAAGTCGCGGCTGATGCCGCCGCCCAGGTCGTTCACGCGGTCCAAAAACTGCGTGAGGAAGGCGTGCAGCCCGGTGGCCAGGATCTCGTCGATGCTGCCGTACTGCAGGTCGGCCAGCAGGCGCCCGGCGCGGCGGCTGGTTTCTGCCGACTGGCCGTTGGCCAGCACCGCGAGGTTGTCCACCACCTCGCGCATGCAGGCATGCAGCGAGCGGGGCATGTCGCGGCGCAGGATGAGCAGGTTGGCCACGCGGCCGGGGGTGATCACGTCGCGGTAGACCTTGCGGTACACCTCGAACGCGGAGACGCTGCGCAGGATGGCGCTCCAGTGGTAGAAGTCGCTTTCCTGGTTGCGCTCGTTGGCACGGCCGAAGAAGTCGTTCTTCACGGCGTGGAACTTCACGTCCAGCAGGCGCGCGGTGTTGTCAGCGCGCTCCAGAAACGTGCCCATGCGCAGGAAGTGGAACGCCTCGTCCTGAAGCATGGTGCCCAGCACCACGCCGCGCGACAGGTGCGAGCGGTATTTCACCCATTCGAAGAACTGGCCGGGGTCGCGCTCGAAGGCGTCACCATGCAGCTGGCGGTGCAGCTCCAGCCACGTCTGGTTCTGCGTCTCCCACACCTCGGTGGTCAGCGCGCCGCGCACGGCACGCGCATTCTCGCGTGCGGCCCGCAGGCACGACACGATGGACGAGGGATTGGTGCCATCGCGCACCATGAATTCCAGCACCTTGGCGGGCGTGACGTCGCCGTGCTTGGCGGTGTAGGCGGGAATCAGCTCGCTGATGGACAGCAGGCCTTCCCAGCCCTTCAGGGCCGCGTCGGCAGACTGCGGCAGCAGCGATGTCTCGTAGCTCACATTGAGCATGCGGGCGGTGTTCTCCGCCCTTTCGGTGTAACGGGACATCCAGAACAGATGGTCGGCGGTGCGGCTCAGCATCTCAGAACCCTCCCAGTGTTTGTGTCATGCCACCCATGGACTGCGTCATGCGCCCCGTGGCGGCAGAAGCGGTCTGCGCCGCGCCCATGCCTTCGCCCAGCACCCAGGTGTCCTTGGTGCCCCCGCCCTGCGACGAGTTGACGACCAGCGACCCCTCCTGCAGCGCCACGCGGGTCAGGCCGCCGGCCACCATCTGCACCTCGCGCCCGCTCAGCACGAAGGGGCGCAGGTCGATGTGGCGCGGTGCGATGCCGCTGTCCACATAGGTCGGGCAGCTCGACAGGCTGAGCGTGGGCTGGGCGATGTAGCCCGCAGGGTTGGCGATGAGCGCGCGGCGGAAGTCTTCGATCTCGGCCTGCGTGGCGGCCGGCCCGATCAGCATGCCGTAGCCGCCGGCGCCGTGCACCTCCTTCACCACCAGGTCCTTGAGGTTGGCCAGCACGTGCTGCAGGTCGGCGGGCTTGCGGCACATCCAGGTGGGCACGTTCTTGAGGATGGGCTCCTCGCCCAGGTAGAAGCGGATCATCTCCGGCACATACGGGTAGACCGACTTGTCGTCGGCCACACCGGTGCCCACGGCGTTGCAGATGCCGATGTTGCCGGCGCGGTAGGCCTCCATCAGCCCGTAGCAGCCCAAGGTGGAGTTGCTGCGGAACACCTGCGGATCCAGAAAATCGTCGTCCACGCGGCGGTAGATCACGTCCACGCGCTGCAGGCCCCGCGTGGTGCGCATGTAGACGAAGTTGTCCTTCACCACCAGGTCCTGGCCCTCGACCAGCTCCACGCCCATCTGCTGGGCCAGGAAGGCGTGCTCGAAATATGCGCTGTTGTGCATGCCGGGCGTGAGCACCACCACGGTGGGGTCGTCGGCCGCGGCGGGGGCGCTGGCGCGCAGGGTTTCGAGCAGCAGGTCGGGGTAGTGCGCCACAGGCGCCACCCGGTGCTGGCTGAACAGCTCGGGGAAGAGCCGCATCATCATCTTGCGGTTTTCCAGCATGTAGCTCACGCCGCTGGGCACGCGCAGGTTGTCCTCCAGCACGTAGTACTCGCCGTTGCCCTGGGCGTCGGGGGCGCGCACGATGTCGATGCCGGCGATGTGCGCGTAGATGTTCTGCGGCACCTGCAGCCCGGCCATCTCGGGCCGGTATTGGGCGTTGTTCAGGATCAGGTCGGACGGGACGATGCCCGCGCGGATGATGTCCTGGCCGTGGTAGACATCGTGGATGAACCGGTTGAGCGCCGTGACCCGCTGCACCAGCCCCTGCTGCATGCTGCTCCACTCATGGGCCGGAATGATGCGCGGGATCAGGTCGAACGGAATGAGCCGTTCGTTGCCGGCGCCGCCTTCGTCCTTGGCGCCATAGACGGCGAAGGTGATGCCCACGCGCCGGAAGATCATCTCGGCTTCGGCCCTTCGGGCCTGCATCACATCAGGGGGCTGTTTGCTCAACCACTGCGCATAGCGCTTGTAGTGTTCCCGCACATCGCTGCCGTCAAAAGGCAGCATGGCGTACATCTCGTCAAATTTCTGCATGACCGGGCCTCCTGTTCACAGAATAGCAAGTTGCGCGCCCACGCGGGTGAAAACAGGGCCGGCAGTGCGGCCACGCGGCATCCGGCCGGCCCGTTCAGTCGTCTGCCGGAGGAGGCACGGCGTGGTGCCAATACCGCTGGCCTGCATCGCGCTCGCAGGCCCATTTGGCGGGCACGGCAGACGACCAGCGGGCGGCGCCGCAGCGCGACGACTCCACCAGCCGCACGCCCCTGTGCCGGTAGCGCTGGGCCACTTCGGGTGCGGGGTGGCCAAAGCGGTTGCGGTAGCCTGCCTGCACCAAAGCCGTGCCGGGCTGCACGGCGTCCAGAAACGCGTCGGACGACGAGGTCTTGCTGCCATGGTGCGGCACCAGCAGCAGGTCGGCGCGCACGGCCGCGCCCCGCGCCAGCAGCGCCTGCTCCTGCGCGGCCTCGATGTCGCCGGCCAGCAGCGCCACGGCACCGACAGGGGCGGCGGGCGCGGGCGCGGCCTGCACGCGCAGCACGCAGCTCAGCGCATTGGGCCGTGGCGGCAGGGGAGGCCCGGGCGAGCGCGCACCCCGCGCCACCGGATCCTCATCCCCGGGCCGGGGGTGCAGCACTTCAAAGCGCACCCCGTCCCAGTCCCACCGCTGCCCGGCCACGCAGGGCCGGATGGGCCGCAGCCGCTGCAGGCTGTTTTCGGCCTCGATGGAACCCAGCACCTGGGCCTGGGGCTGCTGGGCCAGCACGGCAGCCGCGCCGCCCGTGTGGTCGGCATCGCGGTGGCTGAGCACCAGCAGGTCCAGGCGCTCACCCAGGGCGCGCAGCAGGGGCACCAGCACGCGATGGCCGGCGTCGCTTTCGCGGCTGAAGCGCGGGCCGGCGTCATACAGCAGCGTGTGGCGGGCCGTGCGCACCAGCACCGCATTGCCCTGCCCGATGTCTGCCGCGAGCAACTCGAACTGGCCCTCGGCGGGCCGGGCGGGCTGCCAGGCAAACAGCGGCCACAGCAGCGGCAAGGCCAGCAGGCGCACGCGCCAGGGCAGGCGCATGGCCAGCAGCGCCCCGCCGGCCACTGCCGAGATCCCGGCCCACAGGGGCGCGGCAGGCAGAAACACCACGGCCCAGGGCCACTGCGCCAGCCACTGCAGCAGGGCCGACAGCGGCTGCAGCGCCAGGGCCGCGCCGTCCCACAGCGGGGCCCACAGCACGCCGCCCAGCGCGAGCGGCGTGACCACCAGGGTCACCCACGGAATCGCCACCAGATTGGCCGCAAACCCCACCACCGAGATCTGCCCGAACAGCAGCAAACCCAGCGGCGTGAGTGCCAGCGTCACCACCCACTGCTCTCTCAACAATGCATAAAATCGGGCCCCAGCGCTTACTGATAAATGCCTTTCAGCTATCGGATTGGTAGCAAACAGCACACCCACCGCCACAAAGCTCAGCCAGAACCCCGCCTGCACCAGCGCCCAGGGGTCGGCCACCACCACGGCGGCGCAGGCCAGCAGCCACACCTGCGGCCAGGGCCATTGCCGCCCGCTCAGCCGCAGCACGCCCACCACGGCCAGCATGATGACCGTGCGCTGCGCCGGCACGCCCCACCCGCTGAACACGGCATAGGCCGCCGCCAGCGCCACGCCCGCCAGCAGGGCCGCCGATGGCGCAGGAACGGCCAGGCACAGCCGCACCGAGCGCCGCCACAGCGCGCCCACCACCAGCGCCGCCAGCCACGCGAACAGCGTGATGTGCAGCCCCGAAATCGCCATGAGGTGGGCTACGCCGGTGGCGCGAAACACGTCCCAGTCGGCCCGGTCGATGGCGCGCTGGTCGCCCGTGACCAGCGCTGCCACCACACCGGCGATGCGCGCACGCGCCGGGTCGGCGGCCTCGCTGTCGCCCCGGGCCAGGCGCTCGCGAATGGCGTCGCGCACCGTCTGGCGCGCCTGCTCCACAGGGTGCTCCCAGGTGGCTGCGAGGCGAACCGGTGCTTCATCCCTGGCGCCGGTACGCACATAGCCCGTGGCCTGCACACCCTGCTCCCACATCCACAGTTCGAAGTCAAAGCCATGCGGGTTGCGCAGCCCGTGAGGGGCCTTCAGGCGCACCGTCATCTCCCAGTGCTCGCCCGCGCGCAGCGCGGGCGGCTTGAGATGCAGGTCGGCCGCCCCCGCCGCATCGCGGAACGCACCGCCGTACCAGGCGACTTCGATCAGGGGCGGCAGTTGCACCGCAGCGCCTTGCGAAAGGCGCGCATGCAGCACGCGCAGCCGCAGCCGCGTGCCCGCCTCGTTGGCCTGCGGCATGGCGGCAATCACGCCCTTCACCCGCAGGTCACGCCCTTCCAGCGCGGGGTTCAGTGCATCGCCGTGATGGCCGGCGGCCCGCAGCCCGCACACCGCCCCCATGGCCAGCGCGGCCGCCAGCATGGCCAGCCCCCACGCCATCCAACGCGCTGCGGGGCGACGGCGGCGCGCCCACCACAGCGCCAGCGCAATGCCCGCCAGGCCCACCGCCAGCAGGGCGCCATACCCGGCGGTAGGCCACAGTACCGGTTGCTGCAACTGCGCTGCCGCGCCCGCCACCAGGCCGAGCAGCAGGGCCGGCAGCAGCCAGGCCCCGGCGCTGGCTGCCGGCAGCACGCCTGGCCCTGCCGAGGCAGGCAGCACGGCCGCCGCGCCGGGGCCGGCGTTGTCAGCGACCGCGCTCATTAGGGGCACTTATGGCAAGCATGGGCTGATGCTAATGCGGCGCGCCCGTTCGCCCGGCGGCACGGGCAGCCCCGGCCTGTGTAACACTCGCACCGACCTCCCGGCTACGGTGCTCCGGCGTGCAGGGCATGCTGGCGGGCCGGGCCGGGCCGGGGGCCTGCGCTGCGGTGCGCACAAAAGACAGGGCCGCCGCAGGCAGCGCCCCATCCACCCCTTCATCTTCTTCTCCACCCACCGAGGACGACCATGAGCGTTTACGACAAGCTGACCGAACTGAACATCACCCTGCCCCCCGTGTCCGTGCCTGCCGCGGCGTACGTGCCTTTCGTGCAGACCGGCAACCTCGTGTTCCTCTCGGGGCACATCGCCCGCAAGGACGGCAAGCCCTGGGCTGCGCAGTTCGGCCGCGACATCGGCACCGAGGAAGGCAAGGCCGCCGCGCGCGCCGTGGCGATCGACCTCATGGGCACCCTGCAGGCCGCGTGCGGCGGCGACCTGAACCGGGTCAAGCGCATCGTGAAGGTGATGAGCCTCGTCAACTCCACCGGCGACTTCACCGAGCAGCACCTGGTGACCAATGGCGCCAGCGAGCTGCTGGGCCAGGTGTTTGGCGACAAGGGCGTGCACGCCCGCAGCGCCTTCGGCGTGGCCCAGATCCCGATGGGTGCGTGCGTGGAGATCGAGCTGATCGCAGAACTGGGATGAGCCTCTGAGGCGCTGCGCAGCGCCGCATGACGGCCGCATGCGTAGCGACTATCTTCTCGGCGGCCAAAGATCTGCCGGGCCCGTCAGAAGCTCTCCCAGTCATCCTCCGCCCCCTGCGCCGCCGCTGCCGGGCGAGAGGCGCCGGCAGCGGGCGATGCCGCCGCAGCCGTCTTCCTGGCAGTCCCGGCGCTGGTGGACCCGGCGCTGGCGGTGGCGCCGCCGATGCGGGGCGCCGCTCCGGCCGCGTGGGGTTTGCTGGCGGGCGGCGCCGCCGGCTTCTGCGCCGATGAAGTAGCGCGTGCCGCGCCAATGGCGGCCTGTGCAGGTCCGTAGCTGGCGGCGCTGACCTTGAACATCGACACCACCTGCGCCAGCTGATCGGCCTGCTCGCGCAGGCTCTGGGCGGCGGCGGCGCTTTCTTCCACCAGGGCCGCGTTCTGCTGCGTCATCTGGTCCAGGTTGCCGATGGCCTGGTTGACCTGCGAGATGCCCTGGCTCTGCTCGGACGACGCGGCAGTGATCTCGCCGATCATGTCCGTCACCTTCTGCACCGACTGGACGATGTCCGTCATCGTCGTGCCCGCGTCGGACACCAGGCGCGAGCCGGTCTCCACCTTTTCGACGCTGGCGCCGATGAGCGTCTTGATCTCCTTGGCGGCGTCGGCGCTGCGCTGCGCGAGGCTGCGCACCTCGCTGGCCACCACGGCAAAACCCCGCCCCTGCTCACCCGCGCGGGCGGCCTCCACCGCCGCGTTCAGCGCGAGGATGTTGGTCTGGAACGCGATGCCGTCGATGGTGCCGATGATGTCGGAGATCTTCTTGCTGCTGTGGTTGATGTCTTCCATGGTGGCCACCACCTGGGTCACCACCTCGCCGCCCCGGCGCGCCACCCCGGTGGCGCCCGCCGCCAGCGTGCTGGCCTGCTGGGCGCTGCCCGCGCTTTGCTGGATGGTGCTGGTGAACTGCTCCATGGCGGCCGCCGTCTCCTGCAGGTTGCTCGATGTCTGCTCGGTGCGCGCCGACAGGTCATGGTTGCCGGTGGCGATCTCGGCGCTGGCGATGGCGATGCTGTCCGTGCTCTGGCGCACCTGGTGCACCATGCGGCCGAGCGCATTGCTCATGGTGTAGAGCGAGCGCAGCAGGTCGCCAAACTCATCGCCGCGCGTGACGGACTCCTGCGCGGTCAGGTCGCCCCCGGCGATGCGCTCGGCCAGACCGTGGGCCTGGACCAGGGGACGCTGGATGCTGCCGATGAGGTAGTAGGCGCCCACGATGATCGCCAGCAGCAGCAAGCCCACGGCCACGGCGGCGATCTTGACGGTGAGCATGCGCTCGGCGGCCAGCTCCTTTTGCGTGTCTTCGGCGTGCTGCTGCTGCTGGGCGACGAACTCGCGCAGCGCAGTGAGGTAGGCCGCCACCGACGGGTTGTATTTCTGGTTGATCAGCGTCACGGCCTGGTCCTGCTGGCCGTCGCTCTTGAGCTTGCGCGCCTCGCCGCGCAGGTCGATCATGGTCTTGCGCGCGGCGGCGATCTTGGCCATCTGCGCCTTGCCGGCGTCGGTCAGCGCCATGGCTTCCAGCGTCTTCTGCACCTCGCTGATCTGGGCCGAAGTGGCGGCGATCACGTCCTTGAACTCAGCCTCCACCGCCGGGTCGTTGCTGACGATGAGCGCCTGCGTGCGTGCGGCATTGGTTTCGGTGAGGCCCGACCAGCGCAGCGCCGCCTGCACGCGCGCGGTCATCTCCTTGGTGACGGCATCCGCCTGCGCCTGCACCTTGGCCGAGCGATAGGCCGCAAAGCCCACCACCGCCACCAGCATGGCCACGATCAGAATCACCGCCGCCCAGAGTTTGTGGGCCATCCGAAGTCGGTTGAGCATGGTCGTGTCTCCTTCCGTGTTGTGCCTGCAAGAACCTCTTCACGATTGCACAAACCGGCGCCGGTTGCATGAGGGTGTACCCCAGCATGCCGTGCCATGCCCGCCCCCCCGGGGTGGCCTGCCGCCTACTCGACGCGCGTCACCGCCTGGGGCTTGAAGCCCAGGTCGGCCGCCTTGCCCTTGCGGCCGCGCGCGGCCCGGGCGTTGTTCAGGCTGCGGATCTCCAGCGTCTCGTCGCGCGGCTTGCCGCCCCGGCCGACGCCGTCCAGCCGGATGCTGCGCGTGTAGGCGGCCGCGCCCGCCAGCGTGTCCTTGTCCTCCAGGTCGATCAGCATCAGCCCCCGGCCGCCGTTGGCCATGGTTTTCAGCTCGGTGATCTCGAACGTGAGGATGCGCCCGCCCGTGGACGCGCAGGCGACGTGCGTGGCGGGCAGCAGGGGCTTGCTGCCCGTGGTGCCTGCGGCGTGCGAAGGCACGCACACCGTCTCGCCATCGCCCAGGGTGATGAAGGCCTTGCCGCCCTTCTGGCGCGACACCATGTTCTCCACCGCCGCCAGAAAGCCGTAGCCCCCGGACCCTGCGAGCAGCAAGGTGGCGTTGGCGGGGCCCGCAAAGTAATGCAGCAGCTGGGTGCCGGTTTCCAGCTCGATCAGCGTGGTCATGGGCTGGCCGTCGCCGCGCGCCCCCGGCAGCAGCGACACGCCCACCGAGTACACGCGGCCGTTGCTGCCAAAGGCCAGCAGGGTGTCGACCGTGCGGCACTCAAAGGTGCCATACAGCCCGTCGCCGGCCTTGAAGGCAAAACTCGCGGCATCGTGCCCGTGGCCGGTGCGGGCGCGCACCCAGCCCTTTTGCGAGACGACCACCGTCACGGGCTCGTCGACGACCTTCACTTCGGCCACGGCCTTCTTTTCAGCCTGGATCAGGGTGCGGCGCGCATCGGCAAAGGTCTTGGCGTCCGCCTCGATCTCTTTCACCATGGTGCGGCGCAGGGCGCTCGGGTTGTTCAGGATGTCTTCGAGCTTGCCCTGGCTTTCGCGCAGCTCTTTCAGCTCCTGCTCGATCTTGATGGCTTCCAGCCGCGCGAGCTGGCGCAGGCGGATTTCGAGAATGTCCTCGGCCTGCCGGTCGCTCAGGTTGAAGCGCGCGATCAGCGCGGCCTTGGGCTCGTCGCTGCTGCGGATGATGGCGATCACCTCGTCGATGTTCAGCAGCACGATCTGCCGCCCTTCGAGGATGTGGATGCGCTCCAGCACCTTGTTCAGGCGGTGCTGGCTGCGCCGCGTGATGGTGGTCTGGCGGAAGGCGATCCACTCTTCCAGCATCTGGCGCAGCGACTTCTGCACGGGCTTGCCGTCCAGGCCCACCATGGTCAGGTTGATGGGCGCCGAGGTTTCCAGGCTGGTGTGCGCCAGCAGCGCGGTGATCAGCTCCTGCTGCGGGGTCTTGCCCGTCTTGGGCTCGAACACCAGGCGCACGGGGGCGTCTTTGCTGGACTCGTCGCGCACCACGTCCAGCACGGCCAGCATGCTGGCTTTGAGCTGCGTCTGGTCTTGCGTCAGCGCCTTCTTGCCGGTCTTGACCTTGGGGTTGGTGATCTCTTCGATCTCTTCGAGCACGCGCTGCGAACTCACGCCGGGCGGCAGTTCATTGACCACCAGCTGCCACTGGCCGCGCGCCAGCTCCTCGATCTTCCAGCGCGCGCGCACCTTCAGGCTGCCCCGGCCGGTGCGGTAGGCGTCGGCAATGTCACTGGCACTGCTGATGATCTGGCCGCCGCCGGGGTAGTCGGGCCCGGGCACGATGGCCAGCAGCTCGTCCTGGCTCAGCGACGGCATCTTGATGAGCGCGATGCAGGCGTCGGCCACCTCGCGCAGGTTGTGGCTGGGAATCTCGGTGGCCAGGCCCACGGCGATGCCGCTGGCGCCATTGAGCAGCGCGAACGGCAGGCGGGCGGGCAGCTGGCGCGGCTCCTGCGTGCTGCCGTCGTAGTTGGGCATGAAATCGACCGTGCCTTCGTCGATCTCGTCGAGCAGCAGGCTGGTGATGCGCGACAGGCGCGCCTCGGTGTAGCGCATGGCCGCAGCGCCGTCGCCGTCGCGGCTGCCGAAGTTGCCCTGGCCGTCGATGAGCGGGTAGCGCTGGGCGAAGTCCTGCGCCATGCGCACCAGCGCGTCGTAGGCCGACTGGTCGCCGTGGGGGTGGAAGCGGCCGAGCACGTCACCCACCACGCGCGCGCTCTTGACGGGCTTGGCCGCCGTGTTGCGCGTGGGGCCGCTGTAGCCCAGGCCCATGCGGTCCATCGAGTACAGAATGCGCCGCTGCACGGGCTTGAGGCCGTCGCACACATCGGGCAGCGCACGGCCCTTGACGACCGACAGCGCATATTCAAGGTAGGCCCGCTGGGCGTAGCCCGCCAGGTCCAGGGAGTCGCCGCCGTCGTCGCCGGCTGCGGTGAAGTCAAGAGTGGGTTGGTCGCTCATTCGTGGGGTACAGCAGATTCTGGGGGTCGCGCCAAGGGCGCGCCGGAGGTGGCTGGCGCTGCGGTGCCGGGCGGCAGGTTGCCGCGCCGCGCGGCGCCGCCCGATAGCTCCATGCGCACCCGGCCGGTGACGGCGCGCTGGGTGCGCACGGGCTCTGGCGGCTTGAGCTGGGCATACAGGCCCATCACCGTGCGCACATAGTTCTGGGTTTCCTTGAAAGCCGGGATCTGGTTGCCCGCCCGCTGCACCGCGCCTTCGCCCGCGTTGTACGCGGCCAGCGCCAGGTCCAGGCGCTCAGGAAACAGGTCAATCAGGTGGCGCAGGTAGCGCGTGCCCGTGGGCACGTTCACGGCCGGGTCGGCCAGCTTCTGCTCCACCGTGCGCTTGGCATCCGCGCGCACGCCAAAGCGGCTGGCGGTGGCGGGCATGACCTGCATCAGCCCCACGGCGCCTTTGGGCGACACGGCGGTGGAGTCAAAGCCGGACTCGGCGGCGATCACGGCCTGCAGCAGTTCATAGTCCACTTCGTGCTTGGCGGCCGCCGCGCGCAGGTGGTGCTTGACGCGCTTGTAGTCCGGCGCGATCTCAAAAAACGCCAGCAGCCGCGCGCCGTCGGCCGGCAGCGCATAGGGCATGGGCTGCGCGGGGGCCGGCGCGTCACGGGCCGAGTCGAACTGGCTGCCCCGAAAGAACAGCTGGTAGCGCGCATCCACCTGCTCGGCCGCGAAATGCGTCACCCCGCGTGCGTCCACAAACGCCCACAGGTCCGCGCGGGCAGATTGTTGCAAAAAACATAGCAGCAAACCTATACCCATCAATCGGTAGGCGGCAATTTTATGCATAAACAATCAGAGACCCGGCCGCTCAGATGTCGATCTCGACCGCATCCCCGTGCAACTCCATCAGCTCGCGCCGGGCGGCGGCCTCGCCCTTGCCCATCAGCTTGGTGATCAGGCCCTCGGTGGCGGCGAAGTCGAGGTCGCCCAGTTGCACCGGCAGCAGGCGGCGGGTGTCGGGGTTGAGCGTGGTTTCCCACAGTTGCTCGGCGTTCATCTCGCCCAGGCCCTTGAAGCGGCTGATCTGGCACTTCTCGCGCGCCACGCCGTCCTTTTCGGCCTTGTCGAGAATGGCGGTGAGCTCGCCATCGTCCAGCGCATACAGCTTGGCCGCCGGCTTCTTGCCGCGCGCCGGCACGTCCACCCGGAACAGCGGCGGGCGCGCCACGTAGATGTGGCCGGCCTCGATGAGTTTGGGAAAGTGCCGGAAGAACAGCGTGAGCAGCAGCACCTGGATGTGCGAGCCGTCCACATCCGCGTCTGAGAGGATGCAGACCTTGCCGTAGCGCAGACCCGAGAGGTCGGGCGTGTCATTCGGCCCATGCGGGTCCACGCCGATGGCCACGGAAATGTCGTGGATCTCGTTGTTGGCAAACAGGCGGTCGCGCTCCACCTCCCAGGTGTTGAGCACCTTGCCGCGCAGCGGCAGGATGGCCTGGCTTTCCTTGTCGCGGCCCATCTTGGCGCTGCCGCCGGCCGAGTCGCCCTCGACCAGGAACACCTCGTTGTGCGACAGGTCGCGGCTTTCGCAGTCGGTGAGCTTGCCGGGCAGCACGGCCACGCCCGAGCCCTTGCGCTTTTCCACCTTCTGGCCGGCCTTCTGGCGCGTCTGCGCGGCCTTGATGGCCAGCTCGGCCAGCTTCTTGCCGTAGTCCACATGCTGGTTGAGCCACAGTTCGAGCGTGGGTCGCACGAAGCCGCTGACCAGACGCACCGCATCGCGCGAGTTCAGCCGCTCCTTGATCTGGCCCTGGAATTGCGGGTCGAGCACCTTGGCTGAGAGGACATAGCTGGCACGGGCAAACACGTCTTCGGGCAGCAGCTTGACGCCCTTGGGCAGCAGGCTGTGCAGCTCGATGAAGCTCTTGACGGCGTTGAACAGGCCGTCGCGCAGGCCGCTTTCGTGGGTGCCGCCGGCGCTGGTGGGGATCAGGTTGACATAGCTCTCGCGCATGGGCTGGCCGTCTTCGGTGAAGGCCACGCACCAGGCGGCGCCTTCGCCTTCGGCAAAACTCTCGTTGTGGCGGTCGGCATAGCCTTCGCCCTCGAACAGCGGGATGACCGGGTCGGCGCTCAGGGTCTGCATCAGGTAGTCGCGCAGGCCGCCCTTGTACTGCCAGGTCTGGGTGTCGCGCGTCTTTTCGTTGACCAGCGACACCGACACGCCCGGCATCAGCACCGCCTTGCTGCGCAGCAGGTGGGTGAGTTCGCCCATGGGCAGCGCGCTCGACTCGAAATACTTGGCATCGGGCCACACACGCACCGTGGTGCCCTGCTTGCGCTCGCCGGCCTCCAGCGCGCGCGCCGCCAGGGGCTCGACCACGTCACCGGCCGAAAACACCAAACGGGCGACCTTGCCCTCGCGGTGGCTGGTGGCCTCCAGCCGGGTGGCCAGGGCGTTGGTGACCGACACGCCCACGCCGTGCAGGCCGCCCGAGAAGCTGTACGCGCCGCCCTTGCCCTTGTCGAACTTGCCGCCCGCATGCAGGCGGGTGAACACCAGCTCGATCACGGGTGCGTTTTCCTCGGGGTGCATGCCGAAGGGTATGCCGCGCCCGTCGTCCTCCACGCTCACCGAGCCGTCGGCGTGCAGCGTGACCTTGATCTTCTTGCCGAACCCGGCCAGCGCTTCATCGGCCGCGTTGTCCAGCACTTCCTGGATGATGTGCAGCGGGTTGTCGGTGCGGGTGTACATGCCCGGGCGCTGCTTGACGGGCTCCAGGCCCTTGAGCACACGGATCGAGCCCTCGGAATATTCGGTGGATGCGGAAGCGGGTTTGACTGCCATGGGCGCGGATTGTAGTGCGGCACGTGGCACACAGCTGGATAAATACCCAGGTTGCAGCCTGCTTGCAAGCCCGCATGCAAGCCCACTGTACGGGTCACGTTCATTGGCCACTGTGCCTGCGCGTTGCACGCAAACTGGCTACATTCCTGCGCATGCATATCAATACGCCCAAACTGTCCATGTTCCAGGTGCTCGCGTGCGGCGCGGCCATCGTCACGCTGTCCATGGGCATTCGCCACGGCTTTGGCCTGTGGCTGCTGCCCATCACCCAGGAAATGGGCTGGGGCCGCCAGTCGTTTGCGCTGGCCATCGCCATCCAGAACCTGTCCTGGGGGCTGATCGGCATCTTTGCCGGCATGGTGGCCGACCGGTTCGGCGCGTTCCGCGTGCTCATCGGCGGCGCGGTGCTCTATGCGCTGGGGCTGGTCGGCATGGCGCTGTCGCCCACGCCCACGCTGTTTGCACTGACAGCGGGTGTGCTGATCGGCGCCGCGCAGGCCGGCACCACCTATGCCGTGATCTATGGCGTGCTGGGGCGGCAGATTGCGCCCGAGAAGCGCTCGTGGGCCATGGGCGTGGCGGCCGCGGCGGGCTCGTTCGGCCAGTTCCTCATGGTGCCGGTGGAAGGCTGGCTCATCGCGGGCCTGGGCTGGCAGCAGGCGCTGCTGGCACTGTCGATGGCGGTGCTGCTGATCGTGCCGCTGGCCTTCGGGCTGCGCGAGCCCGGCTTCCAGGGCGCGTCACCGGCACGGCGCGAACAGACCATCACGCAGGCCCTGGGCGAAGCCTTCCGCTACCCCAGCTTCAACCTGCTGATGGCGGGCTACTTCGTGTGCGGCTTCCAGGTGGTGTTCATCGGCGTGCACATGCCCAGCTACCTCAAGGACCACGGGCTGTCGCCCCAGGTGGCCAGCTATGCGCTGGCGCTGATCGGGCTGTTCAATGTGCTGGGCACCTACGTGGCGGGCACGCTGGGCCAGCGCATGCCCAAGCGCTTCATCCTGGCGTTCATCTACTTTGCGCGTGCGGCGGCCATCACCGTGTTCCTCGTCGTGCCGCTGTCGCCGCTGTCGGTGTACGTGTTCTCGGCGGTGATGGGCACGCTGTGGCTGTCCACCATTCCGCCCACCAACGCCACCATTGCACAAATTTTCGGCGTGCAGCACCTGTCGATGCTCGGCGGCTTTGTGTTCTTCAGCCACCAGATCGGCAGCTTTTTGGGCGTGTGGCTGGGCGGCTTCCTGTATGACGCCACGGGCAACTACGATATCGTCTGGTACATCGCCATTGCCCTGGGCGTGTTTGCCGGGCTGGTGAACCTGCCCGTCAAGGAAAGCCCCATCCAGCGCCCGGCCCCCCAGCCGGCCTGACCCCCGCCACCGCCACCATGACTCCCCACGCCGCCGCCCCCCAACAACCTGCCGACGCCGCTGCGCGCGGCAAGTCGTGGAAAGCCTGGGCATGGGGCACGCTGGCGGCGCTGGCCTGCCTGCTGGTGTTCGGCCTGTACACGGCGCCGGATTTCATGGTGATGCTGGCCGACCAGGTGTGGGCCTGCTTCTGAGCATGTTCGCCTGAAAATTTTTAGCCATTTTGGCTCCCAGCGCTTATCCATCAAGCGCTGACAGCTATCATTTTTGACTATCCAGGGATTTTTTCC
>NZ_JBMIRS010000135.1:0-8066 GCF_049198005.1 Paracidovorax sp. MALMAid1276
GCGCTACCTCCTGCGCCCAGGGGTCCACCCTGGGCTTGTCGGTAGCACCACGCGATCCTCGGTTTTCGCGCGTTTCGCTTCGATGCCTTCTACCGCGCAGACTCCTAGTCATTCCTGACCTTGGCGGCGGCTTGCAACAAAGTGTTGAAGTTTGCCAGAGCAGGGCGAGCCGTCTGTACGTGTTTATCACATGCGCCAGCGCTTGAGTAAGAGGGCATTCGCCATCACGCTCACCGAACTGAGCGCCATGGCCGCCCCCGCGACCACCGGGCTCAGATAGCCCAGCGCCGCCAGCGGAATGCCCGCCACGTTGTACGCAAAGGCCCAGAACAGGTTCTGCCGGATCTTCAGCACCGTGCGGTGCGAGACGTCGAGGGCCGCCGCCACCAGCATCGGGTCGCCCCGCATCAGCGTGATGCCCGCCGCGTGCATGGCCACATCGGTGCCGTTGCCCATCGCCATGCCCACATCGGCCGCCGCGAGCGCCGGGGCGTCATTGACGCCATCGCCCACCATGGCCACGATGTGGCCCCCACGCTCCGCCGCTGCGCTGGGTCGCTGCCCCCCGAGGGGGCCCTCGCGCCTTGGGGCGGCCCGGCGGCGCTCGTGGCGCCCGCCATCGCTGCCCTGCTGCAACGCCACCACCTTGGCCGCCTTGTCGCCCGGCAGCACCTCGGCCATCACCTCGCCGGCTGCCGGGTCCAGCCCCAGGCGCCGCGCCATGGCCTCGGCGGCGCCCCGGTTGTCGCCCGAGACCATCACCGTGCGGATGCCCCGCGCCTTCAGCGCCGCCAGCGCCTCGCGCGCACCCGGTTTCGGTTCATCGCCAAACGCCATCAGTGCGCGCAACTGCAAGCCCTGGGTCACCCGCATCGCCACCGCAGACACCGTGGCGCCTTCGCGCTGCAGGGCTTCGGCCCGGGCCGCCAGCGGACCCAGGTCCACCCCCAGCTCCTGCATCCAGCGCAGGCTGCCCACGAGATAGCTCTGGGCCGCCACCTCGCCCTCCGTGCCACGTCCGGGCACGGCGCGCACCGCGTCAGGCGCGCCCACGGTCAATGCGCGCTCCTGCGCCGCAGCGACCACGGCGCGGGCCAGCGGGTGCTCGCTGCCGCTTTGCACGGCGGCCACTGCCTGCAACACCTGCAACTCGTCCGCGCCAGGCACCATCTCCAAGGCCGTCAATCGGGGCCGGCCTGCGGTCAAGGTGCCCGTTTTGTCAAACGCCACGGTGTCCACCTTGTGGGCCCGCTCCAGCGCCTGCGCGTCCTTGATCAGAATGCCGTGCCGGGCCGCCACGCCCGTGCCCGCCATGATGGCCGCCGGCGTGGCCAGACCCAGCGCACAGGGGCAGGCAATCACCATCACGGCCACGGCATGGATCAGCGCGGCCTCAACGCCCGCACCCACCCACAGCCAGCCCAGCAGCGTGGCCAGCGCCACCATCAGCACCACGGGCACGAACACGGCCGACACCTCGTCCACCAGCCGCTGGATGGGCGCCTTGGCGGCCTGGGCGTCTTCCACCAGCCGGATGATGCGGGCCAGCACCGTCTCGCTGCCCACGGCCGTGACCTCCATCACGATGCGGCCATCGCCGTTGATGGAGCCGCCCGTGAGCGGGTCACCCACGTCGCGCGCCACGGGCAGCGGCTCGCCGGTCAGCATCGATTCGTCCACCTGCGTGTGGCCCTCCTGCACCCGGCCATCCACAGGGATGCGCTCGCCCGGGCGCACCACCAGCCGGTCGCCCGCCAGCACCTCGGCCACGGGCACATCCACCTCGCCCTGGCGCGACAGCAGGTGCACCACGTCGGGCCGCAGCGCATGCAGCGCACGGATGGCCGCCGTGGTCTGGCGCTTGGCCCGTGCCTCCAGCCACTTGCCCAGCAGCACCAGGGTGACCACCACGGCCGACGCCTCGAAGTACAGATGCGGTGCATGCCCCGGAGGGTCGGTGGGCGCCGTCAGCCACAGCCACACCGACAGCCCCCAGCCCGCACTGGTGCCCAGCGCCACCAGCAAGTCCATGTTGCCGCTCAGCGCCTTGGCCGCATGCCAGCCCGCCTTGTAAAAGCGCGCCCCCAGGATGAACTGCACCGGCGTGGCCAGCACGAACTGCAGCCAGGCCGGCAACATCCAGTGCTGGCCGAACAGGTCGCCAACCATGGGCAGCACCAGCGGCGCCGACAGCAGCAGGCCGATGCCCACCGGCCAGAACCCCGCCCAGGGCGATGCGTCCTCCAGCGCCTCGTCCTGCCCGGCGGCGCGGGGCTCATACCCGGCATTGCGCACCGCGCGCCGCACCTGCGCCTCCAGGCTGGCCGCATCGCCGTGGGCCCCCGGCGCAAAGTCCACATGCGCCGATTCGGTGGCCAGGTTGACCGTGGCATCCTGCACGCCGGGCACCTTGCGCAGCGCACGCTCCACGCGGCCCACGCAGCTGGCGCAGGTCATGCCGGAAATACCCAGGGTGAGCGAGGGCGCAGGCCCGGGCACGGTGGGGGGAGGGGTGGTGATGGTGGAGGTGGTGTTCATGCCGCAATGCTCATCCTTGACGCGATGGCAAGGTCAAGCGTTGATTTTGATCAACCCTTGCGCCATCAATGCCTTGGCGTGTGTTTGACTCTGCCACGGTGTCAAGCTTCAGCATTCACATCGGCTGCACCCACTGCCGCTTTCTTTTTACAACCCCACAAGGACACCCCATGGCAACCAACACCACCACCACCACGACTTTCCAGGTCCAGGGCATGACCTGCGGCCACTGCGAACGCGCCGTCACCCAGGCCGTGCTGCAGATCGACCCCACCGCCCTGGTGCGCATCGACCGCGCGAGCGGCAAGGTCGACATCGACAGCAGCGCGCAGCGCGAAGCCTTGGCCGACGCCATCACCGAAGAAGGCTACAAGGTGGCTGCGGCCTGAACGGGCAGCCACCCCTCACTGCGAGGCCTCCATGCCCACTCCACCCTTGGCACCATCGCCCTCCCGGGGGCGCAGCCGCCCGGCGGCAGCGCCTGCCCCTGCCGCGCCGCGCGCCACCCCCTGGCCCGTCTCCATCGGCGTGGCCGCGCGCCGCGCGGGCATCTCGGCGCGCATGGTGCGCCACTACGAATCGCTGGGCCTCCTCAGTGGCGTGGCCCGCACCGACAGCGGCTACCGCCAGTACACCGAGGCCGACGTGCACGCCCTGCACTTCATCCGCCGCAGCCGCGACCTGGGCTTCTCGATGGACGAGATCGCCGAACTGCTGGGCCTGTGGCACGACCGCCGCCGCGCCAGCAGCCAAGTCAAGCGCATTGCCCAGCAGCACATCGACGACCTGAGCGAACGCATCGCCCAAATGCAGGCCATGCAGCGCAGCCTGCAGACGCTGGTGGCCTGCTGCCAGGGCAACGACCGGCCAGACTGCCCGATATTGGATGACCTGGCGGCAGGACATGCGGAGCACCCAGCGGCCATGAACGCCAGCAAAAAGCTATCAAATCAATAGCTATTGGCGCTTATCCAGTAAGCGCTAGAGCCCAAAAAATACATTGGAACCCGGGTTGCGACCGCGCCTCAGCCACCGCTGGGCCGGGCAGCCGACTTGGTTTTGGCTTTGGCTTTGCTGCCCGCAGCCCCGCTTGGGGACGCCGGCGCAGCCGCGGCATTCAATGCAGACTTGTCCCCGGGCCGCCGCAGCACCCCGCCCACCAGGGTGTCAATGCACTGCTGCGCCACCTGCTCGGCCGTGTACTCGCCACCCGGCTGGTACCAGCGGCCGATCCAGCTCAGCGCCCCGGCGATCACAAAGGCCGTGATCTTGGGGTTGCAGGGCTGGATGGAGCCTTCGGCCACGCCCTGGGCCACCAGGCGGCGGAACTCCTGGTCGATGGTGGACTTGAGGCGGCGCAGTTCCTTGCGGCTTTCCGGGGGCATCTGTTCGTCGCCCACGCGGATCAGGCACATGCCGAAGTCCTGCGTGACGATGCGCGCATACACCTGCATGCAGGTGATGAGCTGGTCGATCGCCTGGCCGCCCGCCGCGCGCGAGGCCTCGATGCCCTCCAGCATCATCGCCAGCCCCTTGCCCACGCACTGCAACAGGATCTCGTCCTTGTTCTTCACGTAGTAGTACAGCGTGGGCTTGGTCACGTTCAGCCGCGCGGCGATGTCGTCGAGCGAGGTGGCGTGAAAACCGCGTTCGTTGAACAGCTGGGCGGCGGCCTGCAGCACGGCATGGCGCTTGGCTTCGCGCTGGCGCTCGCGGTGCGATGCGGGCTCCCAGGGCGAAGCGCCGGGGGACTTGGCGTCAGGGGGTGCAAACGCCGCCGGCGCAGGGCCGGGGCGGGAGGCCGCCGCGGCGCGCGCCCGGGCGCTGGTCCCGGCGCGGGGTTGGGCGGTGTGGTTGCTTATGCTGCTGTTGCTGCTTCGCGGCGCTGCCGCAGGGGCACGGGGCATGGGTCGGGGGTCCTCGGGATAGTACGGATGCTGCGCAGGGAGGCGGATTCCAGAATCTACCCGCTGGTAGACCGTTTACGTACAGGTAAAACCTTCCCCCAACCCAGGACGCCCGCATTCTGCACGTCCACCGTGCACTGCCCGCGCGGGCAAGCGCGCACGATACTCACAAAATGATAGCTGCTTGCGCTTGATGGATAAGCGCTGGAGGCCAATTTTTCATGAAATCTTCTGACCCCACCCCCACCACCCCGCTGCTGCTCGAACGCCACGGCCCCATCGCCACGCTGCGCTTCAACCGGCCCGAGGCGCTGAACGCCATCGACGTGCCCATGGCCCGGGCCTTTCTGGCCGCCGTGCAAACCATCGCCGCCGACCCCGGCGTGCGCGCCGTGGTGCTGTGCGGCAACGGCCGGGGCTTCATGGCCGGGGGCGATCTGGCCACGCTGCGGGCCAACCCGGTGCAGGGCGCCATCGACATCCTCACCCCGCTCAACCAGGCGCTGCCCCTGCTGGCGCAGATGAATGCGCCCGTCATCGCCCAGGTGCACGGCGCGGCGGCCGGTGCCGGCCTGTCGCTGATGCTGATGGCCGACTATGTGATCGCCGCCGAGGGCACGAAATTCAACCTGGCCTACATCCACCTGGGCACCTGCTGCGACGTGGGCGCCTCGTGGACGCTGCCGCGCATCGTGGGCGAGCGCAAGGCGCTGGAGATCGCCCTGCTGGGCGATGCCATCAACACCGACGACGCGCTGCGCCTGGGCCTGGTCAACCGCGTGGTGCCGGCCGCCGAGCTGCAAGCCGCCACCACCGCGCTGGCCGAGCGCCTGGCCGACGGCCCCACGCTGGCCTACGGCGCCATGAAGCGGCTGGTGCGCCAGTCGTGGAACCGCAGCCTGCCCGAGCAGCTCGCGGCCGAGGCGCAGGCCTTTGTGGAGTGTGCCGGAACAGCGGATTTCCGCGCGGGGGTGGATGCGTTCCACGTCCGGCAGGCAGCGCAGTTCAAGGGGCTGTAAATAGACCTGCAGCAGCCAGCGCCACGCCGCCGATGAACAAAAACACGGGCCACGCCAGGTGCTGCCCGCGCGAAATCACCGCCGTCAGCGCGGCCGTGGGCAAGAAGGTGGCGGCCACCACCAGCGCCAGCCGGTCGAACGAGAAGGACTGCTCGGCCAGCAGCACCAGGATCGCCGCAAAGCCCCACCACGCGATCGTCGTCACATGCCACGCAAACCGCAGCGTGCGCGCCGTGAACGCAGTGCCCCCGAAAAGCCGGGGCAGATCGCCGCGGCGGAACAGCCGCGTGAGGATGTAGCGCTCGCCCAGCACCGAATGGGCCAGGCCCACGGCAAAGGCCAGAAACGCCGCAATGTGAAGAAGAAGGCTCATGGGATACAGCTCGTGAAAGGCGCGATGGGCCGGCAGAAAAGGAGTGCCGGCCTCAGAACGGCACGGCGCCCGGGTCCGTGTCCACCGGCGCTTCCTTCGGCCCGGTCACCACACCGCCCCCGGCCTTGCGGGAAGGCGCGGCGGGCCGGGCAGCGGCCAGAGCGGCGGGCGCTGCCGGTGCGGGGGCTTCCGTGCCCGGCGCGCTGCCCGGCTCCGCCTCGCCCCCCAGCGCCTCGATCAGGTCCGGGATCAGCTTGACCAGCTCGCCCGTGGCAATCGCCACGTCGGTGTCAAAGCCGCCGTCGTCGGCCTTGCTGCCTTCGAACACCGTGTCGAGGAAGGCCACCTTCTTGATCTGCAGACCCTCGGTCAGCATGAAGCTCACGCGGTCGTCCCAGGTGAGCGCGAGCTTGGTGGGCAGCTTGCCGGCGTCGATGTGGGCCTGCACCTCCTCGATGTCGAGCGGGTGGCGGGCGTAGCGCACCACGGCTTTTTCCTCGTTGGCGCTTTTCAGCTCGCACTCGCGGTCCACCGTGAAGCCCACGGGCGGCTCCTGCGCCTTGAGCCAGTGGGCCATGGCGGCCTGCGGGCTGGTCTGGGTGTTGAGCAGCGCCACCGACAGACCGGGCAACGCTTCGACCAGCAGGCTCACCACTTCGTCGGCACGGCCCTGGGCCGAGGTGTCCAGCACCAGCAGGCGCGCGGCGGGGTCGATCCATATCCACATCGATCCCTGCTTGGTGAAGGCCATGGGCAGCAGGTCCAGCTTGGCCTCGTCCTTCAGCTCCTTGCTTTCCTTCTTGCCGGGCTTGCGGCCGGTCTCCTGCTCGATGCGGGCGGCCTTTTCCTTGACCTTGCGGGCGAGCACGCTGCCGGGCAGCACCTTGGACTCGACCATGAAGCGCAGGATCCACTGCCCGCCCACCGACTCGGCCAGCGCGCCATGCGCCTCGCCGCGCGGCGGCACAAAGCCCAGCGACTTTTCCTGCGTGGCACCGCATTCGCTGAACGGCATCTTGGCCAGGGCTTCTTCCACTTGCGTCAGTTCAACCTGCCATTGCGGCGCAATGCGGTACACGATCATGTTCTTGAACACGGGCAAAACCTTTGTTGGGGGGTCTGAAAAACGAGAGGGCGCGTGGGCGGGCCTGCGCGCCGCCATGCCGCATTGTCGGCGCTGGGCGCGGGGCCCGGCCCCGCCAGCGCGGGCGCCGTGCCGGGTGACTGGCAATCACTATCAATTCAATAGCTGTCAGCGCTTATCCATCAAGCGCTGAACGGCATTTTGATTCGATGCCTGAAGCGCCAGGTCCGCAGCTTCTTGTCACAACTTTACACATCCACACCCAACGCGCACGGCGGCGATACAGGCGGGGCAGACACTGAAGCCTCATCGCCGGGGCCATGCCCTGGTGGTTGTTGAAGACCTAGGAGTCTGCGCGGCAGCCGATGCCCCGTCTGCCGCGCAGACCCCTAGACCCACCCTTTACCGAAAGGACCCGCACCATGGCTCATCCCCTGACCCACTTCCACCGCCGCCTGGCCGCCACCGCCGTTCTGGCCGCCCTGGCTCTGCCCGCCCTGGCGCAGACGGCACCCGCCACCGCGCCCACACCCGCCACACCCGCCGCCGCAGCCGTCACCGCAGCCGACGCCGCGCCGCGCCACAAGATGGGCGAACGCCACCACCGCGCGGACCCTGCCCAGCGGGCCGAACAACGCGCCAAGCACCGCGCCGAACGCCTGGCCCGCCTCAAGGGCCAGCTGCAGCTGACCCCGGCGCAGGAACCGGCCTGGACGGCATTCACCACGTCCATGCAGCCTGGCGAGCGCACCGCCCGCCTCGACCGCAAGGGCATGGAGCAGCTCACCACGCCCGAGCGCATCGACCGCATGCGCGCCCTGCGCGCCCAGCACGCCGCCGAGGCCGACCGCCGGGGCGAAGCCACCAAGGCCTTCTATGCCGCGCTGACGCCCGAGCAGCAAAAGACCTTTGATGCACAGACCCACCGCCGCGGCCACGGCATGGGCGGCGGCAAGCACCGCCACGGCCCGCACGGGGACCACCCGCACGGCCAGCGCGGCGCCCACAGCTGAAAGGCCGGGCGCCCCGACGCGCCCATCCCTCCCTCCACGCCACCATCCACGCCATTCCCGGTGCTCCAGGCCCGGTGCCCTCGTCAGGGCACCGGGCTTTTTCTTAGAGCCTGTTCAATGTCTTTTTGAAGA
>NZ_JBMIRS010000137.1:0-1712 GCF_049198005.1 Paracidovorax sp. MALMAid1276
CGGCGCTTGTGGATAGCCGGGCTATCCACTGCGCACCGCGCCTTGCATCCCATCCCGACAAGACCGCTGCGCGACCCCTGGGAGATCGTCAACACGTTCTAAAATCCCACCCGTCGGCCCCGAATGACCTTCGGGGCCGACAGCGTTCTCAGGGCGGGGCGGAATTCCCCACCGGCGGTATTTGTTGGCTGAAGAAAAGCCAGCAAGAGCCCGCGAGCGCCTGCGGTGCCGTTCTTCGGATCAGCCTGCAGGGTCAGCAGATCTGGTGCGAAACCAGAGCCGACGGTCACAGTCCGGATGAAAGAGATCGCGAAAACCACAGCGCCCGTCACGGGCGGTGGGCCATCGACGTTTGCCTGCGTGCTTTTTGCCCGTTGGCAGGCGCTGTAGCCTGCGCCGCCGTTGTGTGGGTGCCGTGTTCGCGCGCGCCCTGATTCTGGCTTTACCTGTTTTGAGGAACCCATGAATCAGTCTTCTTCTACTGTCTCCCCTCTGGCCCCCGTCGCCGCCCACCGGGGCGCCCGCGTGGCCATCATCAGTGCCAGTTGGCACCAGGACATCGTGCACCAGGCGCGCGACGCGGCCCTGGCCGAGTTCGACCGCCACGGTCTGCCGCCCGCGCAGGTGGCGCTGTTCGATGTGCCCGGCGCGTTCGAGATTCCGCTCTTGGCGCGCAAGTTGGCGCGCAGCGGGCGCTATGACGCCATCGTGGCCTGTGCGCTGGTGGTCAACGGCGGCATCTATCGCCACGAGTTTGTGACCACCGCCGTCATCGACGGGCTGATGCGCGTGCAGCTCGATACCGAGGTGCCCGTGATGTCGGCCGTGCTCACGCCGCGCGACTTCCACGACCATGAGGACCATGTGCGCTTCTTCCGTGAGCATTTCGTGAAGAAGGGCACCGAGGTGGCCCAGGCCTGCCTGCAGACCATGGCCTACCTGCGCAAGCTGGCTTCGCCCACGCTGGCGACCGCGCAGCAGGCGGCGCCGGTGGCAGAAGCGGCGTAGCGGGTTGGTGCAGGTTTTGCTACTGAAAATATAGCTGTCAGCGCTTTATGGATAAGCGCTGAAGGCTATTTTTTGCTGGTAAACCAAGCGCACGCCCCCTCTCCCTCGGCCCCTCTCCCGCGATGGGAGAGGGGGGGCGATACCGGAGCCGAATCCGCTCTCGCCCTCGCTATCGCTCCGGGGCCGACCTCGGCCTCAGCCCGCAGCCAGCCTTGGCGGCAGCGGACCGGCTGCAGGCGCGATGTGCAGCGGGGCGGTGCCCGGGTCGTTGCTCGACAGCCGGAACACCGCCACCGCCTGCACCAGCTGCTGCGCCTGCACCTTCAGGCTGTCCGCAGCCGCCGCGCTTTGCTCCACCAGCGCTGCGTTCTGCTGCGTGGCCTGGTCCATCTGCGTCACGGCTTCGCCCACCTGGGCCACGCCGGCGCTTTGCTCGCTGCTGGCGGCGCTGATCTCGCCCACGATGTCGGTCACGCGGCGGATGGCGCTCACCACCTCGTTCATCGTCGCGCCGGCCTTGTCTACCAGGGTGGTGCCTTGCTCCACGCGCTCCACACTGGCGTGTATCAGCGCCTTGATCTCCTTGGCCGCGTCGGCGCTGCGCTGCGCCAGGCTGCGCACCTCGCTGGCCACCACCGCAAAGCCCCGGCCCTGTTCCCCGGCGCGCGCAGCCTCCACGGCGGCGTTCAGCGCCAGGATGTTGG
>NZ_JBMIRS010000055.1:0-1969 GCF_049198005.1 Paracidovorax sp. MALMAid1276
TGCGCTGCATCCCGTTG
Organism: Paracidovorax sp. MALMAid1276; assembly: GCF_049198005.1. Lineage (NCBI taxonomy): Bacteria > Pseudomonadati > Pseudomonadota > Betaproteobacteria > Burkholderiales > Comamonadaceae > Paracidovorax > Paracidovorax sp. MALMAid1276. The sequence goes on from NZ_JBMIRS010000055.1 coordinate 18, forward strand.
CCACCCCGGCGCACAGCCGATTTCTCGGTTTCAGTGGACTAGCGACCTGGGCAGCATCACCACGCGGTCTTTGTCGCCCTTGCCGCTGCGCACAATGATCGCGTGGCGGTCAAAGTCCACATCCTTGACCCGCAAGCCCAACGCTTCGCGTAGGCGCAGTCCGCTGCCGTAGAGCAGGGCAGCCAACAGCGCCTCGGCGCCCGCCATGTGCGAAAGGAGCGTCTGAACCTCCTGCACCGTCAAAACCACCGGTATGCGCTTGCGCTCTGGTGGGCGACCAATCTGCTGCATCCAGGGTAACTCCATGCCCAGCACCTGCCGATACAGGAACAACAGTGCATTGAGAGCTTGCCGATGGGTTGCGGGCGAAACCTGCTTCTCGGTCGCCAACATCGTCAAAAATCCCTCGACCTCAGCTTGCCCCATGTCGCGCGGATGCCGAAATCCGCCGAAGCTGCGGGCCGTCCACAAAACAAACGCTTTGGCCCAGTAGACATAGGCCTTCTCGGTTTGTAGGCTGTAATGCAGGTAGCGAACCCGTTCTCTCACCTGATCGAGCAGCTTGACGGACCGAGGAGGTAGCCAGTCAGGTTTGTCTGTTCTGTTATGCCTGTTCATACATCCAGTATGATGCGTTACAGGGTTGATTTCAAACACTTTTTTGGGGTGTCATGCTGCTTTGTTTAACGACTGGGATTGTGGGTATCCGGTGTTTGGTCAGATAAACCAGAAGTTAGCCGTCATGGTCGATGCCCCTGCTACTCGGCCCCTCACCAAGCACGAGCGTTTGCTCGCGCAGTGGATGCTGGAACACGGGAACGCTGAGGCGTCTCGTTTTCTTCCTCAACTCGCACGTGCCGAAGCAACAGCTTGGCGTTGCGAGTGCGGCTGCGCTAGCTTCAATTTCAAAGTGGCCGGTGAGCCGGAGGCGCCTGCAGGGGTAAACATCCTCGGGGACTTCGTGGCAGGTGAAGGCGAAGAAATGTTTGGAGTCTTCATCTTTCAGAGCGGTGGCATCTTGAGCGGCCTTGAGGTCTACAGCCTTGCTGCGAGTGCTCCGCCCGTGCTGCCCGCGCCCGAACAGCTACGCCCCTTCAAGGCCGCAGCTGCGGCGCCGCATGGGGTTCAAGAAAGTGGTGGCCGCAATGACGGCTAACCCCTCCATCGAGGCGACGTCCAAAAGCTTGCTTCGCAAGCTTTCGGCCGCGCCTCATGTCGAACGTTAGGCCGCAGAAGGAGAAGGCCGTGTCAGAGCCAGCGCCGAAGAAGCCACCGCCAAGTGGAGCGGCCCCAAAGCGGGGAGAAGTTTCTTTGGCGAAGGTGGCCAATCTAGGGCCGAAGTCGGCTCAGTTCATGGAACGCGCCGGAATCACAACCATTGAGCAGCTCAAGCACCTCGGTTCGGTCAGAGCCTATTCAATGGTCAAGCAGGTCGAGCCCAAAGCCAGCCTCAATCTCTTGTGGGCAATAGAAGGCGCAATAACCGGAATTCACTGGCAAGAGGTGGCAAAGGATCACCGTACAAGCCTACTGCTCGCCCTCGAAACGCACGAAAAATTCAAGAGGAGCAAAGCCAGTGAGTAGCTTCACGCTGTTGTCCTTCAAGGTCGCGCGCGCACTGCGGCCTAACCCTTCCTATATGGACTCCCCCAAAACAACAAGAGCCTGATCGATTGGGGCCCAGGGGGTAAAACACCTGCAGTCGTATATCCGGCATCTGTTGTGGACTCTGTGGTGGTCCGTGCCGACATGGAATCTGCGTCACCGCGTCGCCACACGTTGCAAGCGGCAGGCAAGCTGCCGGAAGAGTTATCGGCGGAATGCGGTGTGGGAGGAACCCGGTTGGCCATGATGGTCGATCAAACCCATCGCAAGTGGTGAATCAATACTGGCTTTGGCGTGGTGCTGTGCAGCCTGCTGGCTTGTCAGTCTGGCATCGCAAAGCTCTGGCG
>NZ_JBMIRS010000139.1:0-3131 GCF_049198005.1 Paracidovorax sp. MALMAid1276
CGTGTGCATCTGCGGCCTCGGGCGGTCTGCGGCGTTGCAAATACTCGCAATAGCTACGGCTATTGCTGCGTTTTGCGTCTTGCAGCCCATCCCGATCCGCAGTGCCCACTTGCCGCTCGATTCGTGCAGAGGATCCCTCGCGGCCTATTTCATTCAAAATTTTCACCTCAAGCCAGGGTCACGCGCGCAAACTTGCGCTTGCCCACCTGCACGATGTAGGTGCCGGCGGCCAGCTTCAGCCCCTTGTCGCTGACCACGCCGCCGTTCACGCGCACGCCGCCGCCGTCGATCAAGCGGCTGGCCTCGCTGCCCGAAGGCGCGAGGCCGGCCTGCTTGAGCAGCGCGCCAATGCCCAGCGGCGCGCCAGAGAGGCTGACCTCGGGAATCTCATCGGGCACGCCGCCCTTGCTGCGGTTGGTGAAGTCCTGCTCGGCCGCGTCGGCCGCCTGCGCGCTGTGAAAGCGCGTGGTGATCTCCTTGGCCAGCATCACCTTGGCGTCCTTGGGGTTGCGCCCGCCCGCCACCTCGGCCTTGAGGTCGGCGATCTCGGCCAGGCTCTTGAACGACAGCAGTGTGTACCAGTCCCACATCAGCGTGTCCGAGATCGACAGCACCTTGGCGAACATGGTGTTGGGGTCTTCGGTGATGCCGATGTAGTTGTTCTTGGACTTGGACATCTTGTCCACGCCATCCAGCCCCACCAGCAGCGGCATGGTGAGCACGCACTGCGGTTCCTGGCCGTATTCCTGCTGGAGGTGGCGACCCATGAGCAGATTGAACTTCTGGTCGGTGCCGCCCAGCTCCAGGTCGCTCTTGAGGGCCACCGAGTCATAGCCCTGCATCAGCGGGTAGAGGAACTCGTGCACGCTGATCGACTGGCCTGTGCTGAAGCGCTTGTGGAAGTCGTCGCGCTCCATCATGCGCGCCACGGTGTACTTGGCCGCCAGCTGGATCATGCCGCTGGCGCCCAGGGGCTCGCTCCATTCGCTGTTGTAGCGGATCTCGGTGCGGGCCGGGTCCAGCACCAGGCTGGCCTGCTTGTAGTACGTCTCGGCGTTGGCCTTGATCTGCTCTGGCGTGAGCGGCGGGCGCGTGCTGTTGCGGCCCGAGGGGTCGCCGATCAGGCTGGTGAAGTCGCCGATCAGGAAGATCACCTGGTGGCCCAGATCTTGCAACTGCCGCATCTTGTTCAACACCACCGTGTGGCCGATGTGGATGTCCGGCGCCGTGGGGTCCAGCCCCAGCTTGATGCGCAGCGGCTGGCCCGTGGCCTCCGAGCGCGCCAGTTTCTTGATCCACTCGTCCTGCGGCAGCAGTTCCTGCACGCCGCGCAGCGAGATTTCAAGGGCCCGTCCTACACCATCGGACACCGGGGTTGTTGTAACAGCAGATTGATTCATAAGGGTTTTTTGGGATGTCTATACAGCGTGCGCCGCTATACTCCAGCCCACATTGCGTGGGGCGGATTCTAGTAGGCCCGCCGTTTCGACTTGTTTTTCACGCTGTCACCCGGCCGCCGCCGGACAGCATGTGGCTACCGCACCGGGCCCCGCCTGCCGCCGCAGCGCCGCTCCACGGATCCACGCTCACCCTGGGGATAGACCATTGATTCACGGCTTGACCACCGCTCGCACGGCATTGTTTGACCGGCTGTCCCAAACCCTCCAACAACATCCCAAACGCATCACCGCCGCTCTGGCAGCCCTGCTGCTGACGGGCGGTGGCGGCGCGTTTGCCGTGGCATCGCTGGCGCCCGACGCCTCCGACCTGCCCGTGCGCATGGTCAGCTACCCCGTGGAATCGCTGGCCGAGAACGTGGTGCTGGACCAGCTGGAGGCACCCGGCTTCTCGCTGTTCCGGTCCGAGCAGGTGCGCACCAGCGACACGCCTGAATCCCTGCTGCAGCGCCTGGGCGTGGCTGACCCCGCTGCCGCCGCCTTTTTGCGCAGTGACACTCCTGTCCGACAAAACGTGCTCGGCCGCGGTGGCCGCGTGGTGTCGGCCGAGACCACGGACGACCACCGCCTGGTGCGCCTGACGGTGCGCTGGGTGCCGGACGACAGCGGCAATTTCCGCCGCCTGGTGGTGGAGCGCACGGGCGACAAGTTCGCCAGCCGCATCGAGACCGCCCGCCTGACGGCCAGCAGCCGCCTGTCCGGCGGCGTCATCCAGAGCTCGCTGTTTGCCGCCACCGACGCGTCCAACATCCCCGATGCCGTGGCCGTGCAGGTGGCCGAGCTGTTCTCGGGCAACATCGATTTCCGCCGCGCGCTGCGCAAGGGCGACCGCTTCTCGGTGGTGTACGAGACGCTGGAAGCCGACGGCGAGCCGCTGTCCACCGGCCGCGTGCTCAGCGCCGAGTTCGTCAACAACGGCAAGACGCACGAAGCCATCTGGTTCCAGGAGCCCGGGGCCACCAAGGGCGCCTATTACACGCTGGACGGCGAGAGCATGCGCCGCGCCTACCTCGCATCGCCCGTGGAGTTCTCCCGCGTCACCAGCGGCTTCAAGATGCGGCTGCACCCCATCCTGAAAACCTGGCGCGCGCACCTGGGCACCGACTTTGCTGCCCCCACCGGCACCGCCGTGCGGACCGTGGGCGACGGCGTGGTGGAGTTTGCCGGGGTGCAAAACGGCTACGGCAACGTGGTGTTCATCAAGCACCGCAACCAGCACGTCACCGTGTATGCCCACCTGAGCCGCATCGACGTGCGCCAGGGGCAGTCGGTAGAGCAAGGCCAGACCCTGGGCGCCGTGGGCTCCACGGGCTGGGCCACAGGCCCTCACCTGCACTTCGAGTTCCGCGTCAACGGCCAGCACCAAGACCCCATGACGATGGTAGCGCAGAGCGAAGCCGCGGCCCCGGTGTCGCCCGCCGGCCGCGCTGCCTTCGAGCGCCTGGCCAGCACCATGCGCGTGCAGTTGTCGGCCGCAGCGCTCATTCAGCAGGCCAGCGCCGACTGATCACCATCGTCCGGGTGCGTTGTTTGCTGCGCACGCTTCAACGCCGCTCGGCCGTCTCACGTCGCTAAGAGCCTGTTCAATGTCTTTTTGGAGTCGCACAAGGTCCTTGCCGGCATGGGATGCCAGGCGCGGTGCGCTGTGGATAGCCCGGCTATCCACAAGCGCCG
>NZ_JBMIRS010000143.1:0-3272 GCF_049198005.1 Paracidovorax sp. MALMAid1276
TCATCAAGGCCGGCGCCAAGATCGTCGGCCATGACGGCGGACCGGTGCGCGCGCCGCTGACGGACCTCAAGCCGGCCGAGATGGAAGAGCTGGCCGCGCTGATCAAGAAGCTCGGGCCGCAATAAACTCGCCTGCGACAGGCAATCCCTGTGGGGCCTGGCTAGCCAGGCCCTTTGTCATTTCCAGGAGTCTGGGCGATCGAAGGCATCGAAGCGGAGCGCGCAAAAACCGAGGATCGCGTGGTGCAGCCGATGCTCCTTCTGCCGCGCGGACTTCTAGCCAGCGTGGGGTCAGGGGCTGCAGCAAGCACCCAGCCATCTTTCTTCTGTGATTGTTTGAAACCATGAGTACCACCCCCCTGCCCCGCGTCCTGAAAATCAACCGTATGCCCTTGCCCGCGCTGGACGCCGAACTGGCCGCGCGCTACGCCGTCACCTGCCTGGCCGACCAGCCCGATGCAGCCGCCTTCCTCGCCCAGCATGGCGCTGAATTCACCGGCGTGGTGACCACCGCAGCCATCGGCCTCAAGGGCGAAGTCATTGCCGCCCTGCCCAAGCTGCAAGTCATCAGCAGCTTCGGCGTGGGCTTTGATGCGCTGGACATCGACGCCGCCAAGGCGCGCGGCATCCAGGTGGGCTACACGCCCGGCGTGCTCAACGACTGCGTGGCCGACATGGCGTTTGCGCTCCTGCTGGACGTGTCGCGCGGCATTGCCGCCAGCGACCGCTTCGTGCGCCGGGGCGACTGGCAGAAGGGCCGGTTTGCACTGGGCAGCCGCGTGTCCGGCAAGCGCCTGGGCATCGTGGGCATGGGCCGCATCGGCCAGGCCGTGGCCGAGCGCGCCGCAGGTTTTCGCATGGAGGTGGCCTACCACAACCGGCGCCCCGCAGAGGGCACGGACCTGCGCTATGTGGAGTCGCTGCAGGCCCTGGCGCAATGGGCCGACTACCTGGTGCTGACGGTGGCTGGCGGCGCCGGCACGCGCCACCTGGTCAACCAGAACGTGCTTGACGCGCTGGGCCCCGAGGGCTTTCTCATCAACGTGGCGCGCGGCAGCGTGGTCGACCAGGCCGCGCTGGTGCGGGCGCTGACGGATCGAACGATTGCCGGTGCCGGCCTCGACGTGTTCGACAACGAACCCGAGGTGCCCGCCGCACTGATGGCCCTGGACAACGTGGTGCTGACCCCGCACAGCGCCAGCGCCACCCACGAAACCCGCCGCGCCATGGCCGACCTGGTGCTGGAGAACCTGCAGGCGTTCTACGCCGAAGGGGCCGTGCGGGTGCCGGTGCCGGGCACGGCGCCGGGCGCTTGAGCCGGCGTGAATCTCCCCTATGGCGTTGCGCACTGCCCCAGGGGATGTTTCCTGCGCAAGGCACTGAGCATTTTTTGATGGTTTTTGGCCATCAGCGCTTGACCATCAAGCGCCGACAGCTATCAATTTAATAGTTTCCAGCGCTTGCCGCCACCCGCGCGTGCGGCGCGTCACGCTGCGGACTATGCAGATGCAGGCTTCATCTCCGCCAGCTTCACCAGCACCTGCATCGCATGATTGAGCGGCGTGGGCACGCCCAGCGCTGCACCGCGCTTGACTACATAGCCGTTCAGGTGGTCGATCTCGGTGGGCTTGCCGCGTGCCAGGTCCTGCGCGGTGGATGAAAACTGCCCGGGCATGGTGGTGGCAATGCCGCGCACGGCGGCCTGCACGTCGCCAGGGATGGTCACGCCATCGGCAGCCGCCACCGCCAGGCACTCGGCCACGATGTCGGCAATTACCTGCGTCACACCAGGCACCTGCACCAGCGGGCCATAGGGCTGCTGCGACAGGGCCGACAGCGCGTTGTAGGCGCTGTTGAGCACCAGCTTGGCCCACAGCGCGCCGCGCACGTTGTCCGAGATCTGCGTGGGAATGCCGGCCGCCGTGAGCTGGCGGGCCACCTCGTCGCTGCGGGGCGACGGCGCGATCACCAGTTCGCCCCGGCCGTGGTGCACCACATGCCCCGGGCCCCCCATGGCGGTGGCCACGTAGACCACGGCGGCGGCCACGGGCGTGCTGGCATCCAGCACGGCACGCACGCGCTCGTCGTTGTCCGCGCCGTTCTGCAGGGTCAGCACCAGCGCGCCGGGTGCGAGGTGCGGGCGGATCTGGCGCGCCGCGTCTTCCGAGTCGGACGACTTCACGCAGAACAGCACCACGTCGGCGCCCTGCACCGCACTGGCCTCGGTGCTGGCCGCCAGGGGCACTTGCACGTCGAGCAGCGCCGTCTGCAGCCGCAGGCCGTGGTCGCGCACGGCCTGCACATGGGCCTGCCGCCCGATCAGCGTGACGGCATGGCCCGCCCGCGCCAGCAAGGCGCCAAAGTAGCAGCCCACGGCGCCTGCGCCCATCACGGCGAAGCGCAGGCGGGGGGTGGAAGATGCTTCGGCGGACTGTGTGGGGGATGCGGTCATGGAGTTTTGTGCGGCATGTACGGTGGTGGAGTGTCCGGCGGCGGAGCCTGCGCGCTGCGCGAACGTGCGAGGGGGGATGGTATCGCCCGATGAAACCCACTGGCGCGGCCACGCCGGCCCGTTTGCCACGGGCGCCCCATTGGCGCAAAATGCGCCAATCAGGAGATTGCCATGTCTGCCACTGCCTTTTCTTCCGTCAAGCTCCCCGCCCACCTGGTGGAGCAGGCCCGCCAGGCCGCGCAGCCCATGCGCCGCTCGGTGGCCAGCCAGATTGAATACTGGGCCACGCTGGGCCAGATCGTCGAACACACGGGCTTGAGCGTGCAAGAAGCCCGCAGCGCCATCGAGCATTACGAAGCCGCAGCGGCACGCCCCGCCACCCTGGCAGCCCCCGCGTCGGTGGACGCCCTCACCGCCCGCCTGCTGGCCGCCCAAACGCGCGGCACGCTGGCCCAGCGGGTGCGTGAAGTGGTCCTTGAGAATCAAACCAAAGCCGCCCCGGTCTGACCCGCATGGCGGCCAGCCCTCACGCGCCACCCCGTTGGTTTCATCTGCTGGCCGAGCCCAATGGTGCGGGTAAATCCACGCTCTACCGCGCCCTGGTACGCGAAGGCATCCTGGGTCCGCCGCTGGAGTTTGTGAACGCCGACCTGTATGAACACGTGGCCCGCATTGGGCCGCCGTCCGTTCCCCAGCTGCCCTGACCCCGTTGGTCCACCCCCTGCCTCGTTGGGCGCAGCGCCTCACCGCGCAGTAGCGGCGCCTTGCGCTACCAAAATTCATGCCATTTTTGCCTGATTAGGTACTTATCTCAGACAGAC
>NZ_JBMIRS010000145.1:0-3011 GCF_049198005.1 Paracidovorax sp. MALMAid1276
ACCGATTGCACTCCAATGCGATCTTCAAAAAGACATTGAACAGGCTCTGAGCCGCTCAGCCGGCCTTGCGAAACGTGAGGTTGATGCGGTGCGCGCCCGTCAGCGGATGCGTTGCCTCCGGCAGCGGCAGCACGCCGTGAAACCGCAGCCGCGCCGGCCCGCCCCACACCACCACGTCGCCATGCAGCAGCGGCACGCGCCGCGCCCGGTCGGCCCGCTGCGCGCCGCCCCACAGGAACAGGGCCGGAATGCCCAGCGACACCGACACGATGGGGTGCGCATAGTGGCCCTCGTCCCGGTCCTGGTGCAGCGACAGGCGGGTGCCGGGGGCATAGCGGTTGATGAGGCAGGCGTCCGGCGCAAAGCCGGCAAAGCCTGCGGCCTCGGCCGCATCGCGCGCCAGTTGTTTGAAAAGTGCCGGCATCGCAGGCCAGGGGCGGCCGGTTTCAGGGTCCACGGGGTCATAGCGGTAGCCGCTGCGGTCGCTGACCCAGCCCAGCGGCCCGCAGTTGGTCATGGCCACCGACATGCGCTTGCCGCCCGGCGTGATGAGGTGGCGAAAAGGGGACTGCGCCGCGATGGCATCGACCGCCTGCAGCAGGCCTGCCGCCGGGGGCAGCGCAAAGCCGCGCAGCACCACGGCGCCGGGCTCCAGCCACTCGGGCGCTTGGGGGGCGGCGGGCTGATCGTCGTCAAAAAGACCGAGGGTCATCTCGTGGTTTTACCTTCGCTACGTCCGTGCAAGGCCTTGGCCACTGGCGCGGCCCCGGCCAGGGCACCGGGTGCGTCCCCCTCCCGCGCAGCGAGAGAGGGGTGAAGGCGCCGCAGGCGACTCAGGGGGGGCCACTCTCACTCTATTCAGCGTCATGAAAGATGATGCCCAGCGTGTGCCGCTGCCCGCTGCGCAGGCGGCTCACGCCGTGGCGCATCTGCACGCGGTAGGGGCCGCGCGTGCCCTGCACCGGGCGGTGGTGCACGGCAAACACCACGGCATCGCCGCGCGCAAGCGGCACCACCTCGGCGCGCGACTGCATGCGCGGGCGCTGCTCGGTCAGCACGAATTCGCCGCCCGTGAAGTCCTGGCCCGGCGCAGACAGCAGGATGGCCGCCTGCAGCGGAAACACGTGCTCTCCATACAGGTCCTGGTGCAGGCAGTTGTAGTCGCCGGGCCCGTATTGCAGCAGCAGCGGCGTGGGGCGCAGCTGGCCTGCAGCATGGCAGCGGGCGATGAAGTCTGCATGGCGCGCGGGGTAGCGCAAGTCGATGCCCAAGGCCGCATTCCATGTGTTGGCAATCGGCGCCAGGTGCGGGTACATCGCCGCGCGCAGCCCGGCCACCACATCGGGCAGCGGGTAGCTGAAGTACCGGTATTCACCCTGGCCGAATCCGTGGCGCTGCATGACCACGCGGCTGCGAAAGGTGTCGGCGTCGACGCTGCCATACAGACCCGCCAGGGCCGCGCATTCGGCCGCGCCCAGCAGCCCGGACAGCACCGCATGGCCCTGCTGGTGCAGGGCGTCGGTGGTGGCGGGCCAGTCGATGGCGGCAGCGCGCGAAGGCCAGGGGGTGGTGGCGAGCGCGGTGGGGGTGGTGGGCACGGCGCTCATGCGGCGCTTTCCGTCGCAGCGGTGGGGGCAGCCGATCCATCGGCGGCCGCATCGTCCGCCTCGCGGCGCAGCAGGGCGCGCTTGCGCTCAACGCCCCAGCGGTAGCCCGACAGGCCGCCGTCGCTTTTCACCACGCGGTGGCAGGGCACGGCCACGGCCAGCGCGTTGGCCGCGCAGGCCTGGGCCACGGCACGCACGGCGGTGGGTGCGCCAATGCGCTGTGCAATCTCGGCATAGCTGGCCGTCTGGCCGGGCGGGATGGCCTGCAGCGCCTGCCACACACGCTGCTGGAAGGCCGTGCCGCGCACGTCCAGGGGCAGCGCCAGGCCCAGGCCGGGGGCTTCCACCAGGGCCACCACCTGCGCCACCTGCTCGGCAAATGTTGCATCGCCCGGCTGCAGCCGCGCGCGAGCGAAGCGGCGCTGCAGGTCGTGCGCCAGCGCGGGGGCGTCGTCGCCCAGCAGGATCGCGCAGATGCCCTTGTCGCTTTGCGCCACCAGCACCTGGCCCAGCGAACAGGGCGCCACGGCATAGCGGATGTCCTGCGCCACGCCGCCCGCGCGGTAGTGGGCGGGTGCCATGCCCAGCAGCTGGCCCGACTGTTCGTAGAACCGGCTGCTGGACGGGTAGCCCGCGCCATAGATCGCATCGGTGACCGAGCCCGTACCCGGGTCGCCCAGCGCGGAGCGCACGGCCTCGGCCCGGCGCGCGGCCGCATAGGCCCGGGGCGTGAGGCCCGTGGCCTGCTTGAACACGCGGTGCAGGTGCGATGCACTCAGGCCCACGCGCTCGGCCAGGGCCTGCAGCGTGGGCGCGCGGCCAGCGGCCAGGCCGTCGTCCAGAAGGCGGCAGGCGTCAGCCACCAGCGTGGCGTGGTGCGACTGCGCGCTGGCCTGCCGCGGCCTGCACCGCTGGCAGGGCCGAAATCCGGCCTGCTCGGCCGCGTCGCAGCTGGCGTGAAAGCGCACGTTTTCAGGCCGAGGCGCGCGCGCTGCGCAGCTGGGACGGCAATACACGCCGGTGGTCTGCACCGAATACCAGAACTGCCCGTCGGCAGCCGGGCTGCGCGCCACCACCGCCGCCCAGCGCGGGTCGGCCTGCGTCAGCGCGGCGGCTTGCTGGGCGCGTGGGCTGGGCGTGCGGCGGGGCATGGGGATGGAGCGGAGGGCGTGACGGGGGAGGGCGGCAGGGGAGATCATGGCAGCTTGGGAAGGAAGGTTGCGATGGTTTCCACTCTAGGCACACGGCCTGCATGGCGCACTCCGAAGCTTGCTTTTGAATTCTGTGCTCCTAGAGCCTGTTCAATGTCTTTTTGAAGATCGCATTGGAGTGCAATCGGTATGAGTGGATGCGGCGGGTGCGCAGCATGGGCTCATGCCCATGCAAGCGGCCGGTGCGTTCAAT
>NZ_JBMIRS010000150.1:0-10539 GCF_049198005.1 Paracidovorax sp. MALMAid1276
AACCTGCTGTTTGCCTTCCTCTACAACGCGCTGGGCATACCGATTGCTGCAGGGCTGCTGTATCCCTTCACCGGATGGCTGCTGTCGCCAATGATTGCGGCCCTGGCGATGAGCCTAAGTTCGGCGTCCGTGATCGCCAACGCCCTGAGACTTCGCAAGGGTTGAGATGGGTCGGCAGGCTGGGATTTGATCTAGGTTAAGTCCGTGGCCATCGCTGGGGATACCATTCGCACCATGATCTTCGCCAGAAGCACCGTATCGCGCCAAGGACGCTGGATAACCAGCGTTCTGGTCGCGGCGTTGCTTCTGATGCAGTTCGCGTTGGCCGCCTATGCCTGTCCCAAGCTGGACTCCGCAACCCATGCTGCGTTGATGCAAAAAGCGGGCATGGCGATGGAAGATGCCGTCGGCATGCCCTCCATGCCCGATTGCCACGCGATGGCGGGCACCATGGATGAGCAAGATCCCCAGCTGTGCCGAGCCCATTGTGATGGCGACAGCTTGTCCTCCCCTTCGCTCCAAGGTCTCGATCTGCAGTCGCTCGCGGCGCACGCCATCTGGGTCGCCTATGTGCTGCCTGTGATTCTGGACGCCGAGCGGCATATTGACCCTCGGGCTGCCTACGCGGAGCTGGACAGTCGAGCGGGCGCTCCCCCCATCTATCTAACCCATCAGGTCTTTCGGAATTGATCGTGCACGTCTTGCGCGCTGCCTTGCAGCGTTTGCGCAAGTCTGACTTCGTGCCCCCTTCATTTCGAGGACCACCATGCCCATTTCCTCCTTCGGCGCTCCCTGCGAGCGCCTGTCTGCGCACCAGCGCATTCGTCCCATCTCGCAGCGCATCCAGGTGCGCAACCTCCACCATCTGCGCCTGGGCGCTCTCGGGTTCCTGCTGGCCGGCACCGGCTTGGCTGGGAACCCGGCGCACGCCCTGGGCTTTGCCGAGGCATTGGACTTGGCGGAACAGCAAAGTCCCCGCATCGCGGCGCAGCGACTGCAGATTGACGCAGCCAGCAGCACCCAGAAGGCCGCAGGGACGTTGCCGGATCCCAAGCTGTCAGTCGGCATCGAGAACTTTCCCGTCAGCGGCATGGACCGGTTCAGCCTCACACGCGAGTCCATGACCATGCAGCGCCTTGCGCTGATGCAGGAGGTGCCCAACCGGGCCAAGCGCGATGCCCAGATCGCCAGTGCCCAGGCCAAAGTGGAACGCGAGCGCGCCGCCCTGGGCGTCCAGCGCCTGCAGATCCGGCAGGAGCTGAGCCAAGCGTGGATCATGGCCCAGGCCATTGAACAGCGCGACCAGGTGCTCGCCGGTCTACTGAGTGAGAACCAGCGCCTGCAGGACAGCCTGCCTGCCCGCATCGCGGGGGGGATGGCCCAGGCCGCAGACCTGCTGATGGCCAGGCAGGAGGCGCTTGCGCTGTCGGACCGCAGGGACGATCTGCAGCGGGATCGGTCCAAGGCCAGGGCGATGTTGCGGCGCTGGGTTGGCGCCCGGGCCGACGAATCACTGCAGGGAACTCCCGGGCCGCTGAGCCGGCCCCTGGAGCAGTTGCGCGCAGAGGTGCATCGCCATGCCGAACTGGCGCAGTACCCCGCCATGCAGGCCATGGCCTTGGCGGAAACACGCGAAGCCCAGGCAGAAACCAAGGGTGATTGGTCCTGGGAAGTCGCCTACAGCCGCCGCGACCGCCGCTGGGGCGACATGGTGTCCTTCCAGGTGACCTTTGACCTTCCCTGGCAACAGGAGCGACGCCAGGCACCCCAGATCAAGGCCAAGCAGCTGGAGCTGCAGCGCCTGGAAGCCGAGCAGGAAGACGTGACCCGCAGGCATCTGCAGGAGCTGGAGGACAGCGCCTCAGAACTGGCGGCACTGAACAGTCAGATCGAGCGGCTGCAATCGGCTGGCATGGGCTTGGCAAAGGGGCGTGCCGAACTCGCGCTGGCCAATTACCAGTCTGCCAAAGGCGACTTGAGCGCCGTGCTGGCGGCAAGGGCCCAAGTGCGGGAGACGCACTGGCGGCTCATTGATTTGCAGGCACAGCGGGACACCGTAATTGCCCGCCTGAACAGCCTGATCGCCGACTGAAGGGAGAACCACATGACAAATTCTGTTTTCAAGAAGACCGCTGTGGCCGTGGCACTGGTGGCTGCTGGCATCGCTCTCGGCTGGGGGGTCTCCCAATGGCGCATGGCGAGCAGTCATCCGTCTGGCGCTACCCCTCCATCGGCAGAAGCGGCGAAGGCCGACCGCAAGGTACTGTACTGGTACGACCCCATGGTGCCGACGCAGAAGTTCGACAAGCCCGGCAAGTCGCCCTACATGGACATGGCCCTGGTCCCCAAGTATGCCGATGAGGACACACAACAAGGCTCCGGTTTGAATGTCTCTGCCCAGGCGGTGCAAGCCCTCGGCCTGCGCACCGCCACGGTGGAGCAGCGCGACATTGGGTCCGATGTGGATGTGCTGGGCACGGTCCAGCTGAATGACCGGGATGTGAGCATCGTTCAGGCGCGCTCAGCCGGGTTTGTGGAACGGGTCTACGCCCGCGCCCCGGGCGACGTGGTGGCCGCAGGCGCGCCATTGGCCGACCTGCTGCTGCCCGAATGGTTGGCGGCGCAGCGCGAGTTTCTCGCGGTCCGGGCGCTCAAGGACGAATCGTTGACGGCAGCGGCGCGCCAGCGGTTGTTGCTGCTGGGTATGCCGGCCTCGCTGGTGGCCCAGGTGGAGCGCACGGGCGAACCTCAAGGCCGCTACACGGTGACCTTCCCGCAGGCTGGGATGGTGGCCGAACTGATGGTGCGCCAAGGCATGACGGTCTCTGCGGGGGCCAACCTGGTGCGCGTGAACGGTTTGGCCAGTGTCTGGATCGAGGCAGCCGTTCCCGAAGCGCAAAGCGGTCCCTTGCAACTGGGGCAGGATGCCCAGGTCCGCCTGGCCGCGTTTCCGGGCGAAATCCTCAAAGCCCGTGTCGTAAGCATCCTGCCAGAGGCCAACCGGGACACCCGCACAGTGCGCGTGCGCCTGGAGCTTCCCAACCCTACCCAGCGCCTGAAGGCGGGCATGTCCGGACAGATTGTCCTGGCGGGACGTACACAACCAGCGCTGCTGGTGCCCAGCGAAGCGGTGATCCGCACCGGCAAGCGGGCGTTGGTCTACGTGGTGGACAGTCCTGGAAAGTACCACCCCGTCCAGGTGCAACTCGGTGCGGAAATCGATGACCGCCTCGTCGTTCAAGGCGGGCTGACCGCAGGACAACAGGTGGTCGCCTCGGCACAGTTCCTGATCGACTCGGAAGCCAGCCTGCGAGGAATCTTGCCTGCACAGTCTCAAGGCAGCAGCGCACAACCAATCAGTGAACAGGGTCCTTCGACCTCTGCTGCTCCGGCGTCCAAAAGCTTTACCGTGCGGGGAGTGGTCGATGAGGTCACACCGACTGAGCTGACTCTGACCCATGATGCCGTGCCTGAACTGAAGTGGCCTGGCATGACCATGCCCTTCAAGCTGGCGAGTCCTGAATTGGCCAAGACATTGAAACCCGAGCAGCAGGTCACGTTCACCTTCCAGCAACAAGGCAAAGATTTCGTGATCACTGCCGTGGAAAGGGTCAAGCCATGATCGCACGTCTGATCCGTTGGTCGGTGGCGAACCGGTTCCTGGTCCTGCTGGCAACCGTGATGCTCACGGCCTGGGGCGTGTGGGGCGTGCGCAGCACCCCCGTGGATGCACTTCCCGATTTGTCGGATGTCCAGGTCATCATCCGCACCTCCTATCCCGGCCAGGCGCCGCAGATTGTGGAAAACCAGGTGACCTACCCGCTGGCCACCACCATGCTGTCCGTCCCGGGCGCCAAGACGGTGCGCGGCTTCTCGTTCTTTGGCGACTCTTTTGTCTACATCCTGTTCGAGGACGGTACGGACCTGTACTGGGCGCGCTCCCGCGTGCTGGAGTACATGAACCAGGTGCAGGGGCGACTGCCCGCCACGGCCAAGTCGTCGCTTGGCCCCGACGCCACTGGGGTCGGCTGGATCTACCAATATGCCCTGGTAGACCGCACCGGTAAGAACGACCTGGCCCAGCTGCGGGCCCTGCAGGACTGGTTCCTGAAATTCGAACTCAAGAGCTTGCCCAATGTCGCGGAAGTGGCGTCGGTGGGCGGCATGGTCAAGCAGTACCAGGTGGTGCTTGATCCGATCAGGCTCGCAGCCCAAGGGCTCACTCAGGGACAGGTGCGAGAGGCCATTCTGGGCGCCAACCAGGAAACGGGCGGGTCGGTGCTGGAGTTGTCCGGGGCCGAGTACATGGTGCGCGCCAGCGGCTACCTCAAGACGCTGGACGACTTCCGGGCCATCCCGCTGGTGTCACGCGCCGGCATTCCCGTGCGCCTCGGCGATGTTGCAACACTCCAGATCGGACCGGAGATGCGGCGCGGTATCGCCGAACTCGACGGCGAGGGCGAGGTGGCCGGTGGCGTGGTGGTCCTGCGCTCAGGCAAGAATGCCCAGGAAACCATCCAGGCCGTCAAGGCCAAGCTCGGCGAGCTGCAAAGCAGCCTGCCCCCGGGGGTGGAGATCGTCACCACCTACGACCGCAGCGCACTCATCGAGCGGGCGATCCACAACCTCACCACCAAACTCGTGGAGGAGTTCATCGTGGTGGCTGTGGTCTGCGTCTTGTTCCTCTGGCACTTGCGCTCGGCACTGGTCGCCATCATTTCTCTGCCGCTGGGGATCATGGCGGCGTTTCTGGTGATGCGCTACCAGGGCATCAACGCCAACATCATGTCCCTGGGCGGGATTGCCATCGCCGTGGGCGCCATGGTCGATGCAGCCGTGGTGATGATTGAGAACGCCCACAAGAAGCTGGAGGCCTGGCAGCACAAGCATCCCGACCGGCAGTTGGTCGGGGAAGAGCGCTGGAAGGTGATCACCGAAGCCGCCGAGGAGGTGGGCCCCGCGCTGTTCTTCTCGCTGCTGATCATCACCTTGTCCTTCGTGCCCGTCTTCACGCTGGAAGCGCAGGAAGGTCGCCTGTTCGGACCGCTGGCGTTCACCAAGACCTATGCGATGGCCGCAGCAGCGGCTCTCTCGGTCACGCTGATCCCCGTCCTCATGGGCTACTGGATCCGAGGGCGTATCCCTGACGAGCAGAAAAACCCGATCACGCGCGCGCTGATTGCCGTGTACCGGCCTTGCCTGGAATGGGTTCTGCACCGCCCCAAATCCACACTGGTCATCGCCGTGCTGGCGCTGACGACCACGATCTGGCCCCTCTCGCGGCTGGGGGGCGAGTTCCTGCCCAGGCTGGACGAAGGCGATCTGCTGTACATGCCGTCGGCGCTCCCGGGCCTGTCGGCCCAGCGGGCGACGGAGCTTCTGCAACTGAGCAACCGGATGATCAAGACGGTGCCCGAGGTCGAGCGCGTCTTCGGCAAGGCTGGCCGCGCGGAGACCGCAACCGATCCGGCCCCGCTGGAAATGTTCGAGACCACGGTGAAGCTCAAACCCAGAGACCAATGGCGTCCAGGAATGACGCCCGAGGGCCTGATCGAGGAGCTGGACAAGGCCGTCAAAATCCCCGGCCTATCCAACATCTGGATTCCGCCCATCCGTAACCGGATCGACATGCTGGCCACAGGCATCAAGAGTCCCATCGGGGTTAAGGTGACCGGCAACGACCTGAAGGTGATCGATGTGATCGCCGCACAGGTCGAGCAGGTCGCCAAGGGCATTCCGGGAGTGACTTCGTCGTTGGCAGAGCGCCTGACGGGGGGGCGCTATGTCGATGTCCGCATCGACCGCACGGCCGCAGGTCGCTACGGGCTGAACGTGAGCGAAATCCAGGCCGTGGTCTCCGGGGCCATCGGTGGTGAAAACATCTCGGAAACGGTCGAGGGCTTGGCCCGCTTCCCGATCAACCTGCGCTATCCGCGTGAGTGGAGAGACTCGCCCGAACGCTTGGCCCAATTGCCCATCTCCACCCCCATGGGGCAGCAGATCACGCTGGGTACGGTGGCCAGCATCGCCATCACCGATGGGCCACCCATGCTCAAGAGCGAGAACGCCCGCCCATCGGGCTGGGTATATGTCGATGTGCGGGGGCGCGATCTGGCTTCCGTGGCCAATGAGCTGCGCGATGCCGTGAGCCGACAGATCAAGCTGGAGCCCGGGGTCAGCATCACGTACTCAGGCCAGTTCGAGTACCTGGAGCGGGCCAATGCCCGCCTTAAGGTAGTCGTGCCCGCCACCTTGCTGATCATCTTCGTGTTGTTGTACTTGACCTTCTCACGCATGGGGGAGGCAGGACTGATCATGGCGACACTGCCGTTCGCATTGACCGGGGGTATCTGGTTCCTGTACCTGATGAACTACAACTTGTCCATCGCAACGGGCGTTGGCTTCATTGCCCTGGCAGGGGTGGCAGCAGAGTTTGGGGTGGTCATGCTCATCTACCTCAAGCAGGCGCTGGCAGAGAGATGTCCAGACGGCGGGCAACCTACGCTGGAGGAGCTTCTGGACGCCATTCGGGAAGGCGCCGTGCTACGCGTCCGGCCCAAGGCCATGACCGTGGCCGTCATCCTGGCGGGCCTGGTACCCATCGTGTGGAGCAGCGGGACAGGCTCGGAGGTCATGAGCCGCATCGCGGCTCCCATGCTGGGCGGTATGGTGACCGCACCGCTGCTTTCTTTGTTCGTGATTCCTGCAGCCTATGTGCTGATGCGAAAGCCAAGGAGAGTGAAAACAGAGGCATCTGGAGGCTGAACGCTGCGTTGCGCAAGCTGGTGCTAGCGATAAACCAGTTGTTTCTCACTCCCAATCGCGCACGCTTGCATGCTATTTTGCGCACGGTGCAGGCGTCAGGCGTGCAAAATCTGCGGACTGACCGCCCGGAAAGAACAACAGTGGAAATTCGTAAGCGCAACAACGTGCATGTGATCGATGCAATTCGCCCGGACGTCCCCGTGCTCGTCTATGCGCACGGCTTTGGGTGTAGCCAGCATATGTGGCGACACATCACTCCGGCCTTTGAAGGTAAGTGCCACCAGGTCTTGTTCGACTACGTCGGCTGCGGCCAATCAGACTTGGCCGCCTTTGACCCCGTGAAGTACGCAAGTCTGAAAGGCTACGTGCAAGATCTGCTGGATGTATGCGACGCATTGGGCATCGAGCGCGGAGTGCATTTTGTTGGACATTCGGTCAGCGCCAGCATCGGCCTGCTGGCCTCCATCGAGCGACCTATGCTTTTTGATCGCCTGATTCTGGTCGGCCCGTCGCCTTGCTACATCAATCACGCTCCGGACTACCTTGGAGGGTTCGAGCGCCAGGATTTGGAGGGCCTATTGGACCTCATGGACCAGAACTTCATGGGCTGGTCCAGCTACCTCGCACCCATTGTGGCGGGAGCGCCGCAGGCAGACAGTCTGGGCGGAGAGCTGTCCGAGAGTTTCTGCTCAACCGATCCTACGATGGCTCGTATCTTTGCGCAGGCAACCTTCTTTGCGGATACCAGAGAGGAGCTGTCACGCGTGACCCGGCCGAGTCTGATCTTGCAGCATGGCAACGATGCGTTGGCGCCCCATTCGGTGGGGGAATACATGCACAAGAAGCTCAGGGACAGCACGCTGGAAGTGCTGGACGTGACCGGACACTGCGCCCACATGAGTCATCCGCACTTGGTGACGGCCGCCATGCAGCGATATCTCTCCTTAGCGTGAGCGAAACCGAGAGGGCGGAACATGCTGGCGGTTGATGACATCCCTTGCGCGATGATGATCACGGACCCGGTGGGGCACATCGTGCGGATGAACAGGGAGTTCCTTGTCCTGATCGGGGGCACGGAGGCGTTTTGGCTCGGCCACTCCATGGATGAACTGTTGACACCAGCTTCTCGAATTTTCAGCCAGACCCACCTGTTTCCCACGCTGCATCACGCCAAGAGTGCGCGCGAAGTATTCCTCCACCTGCGCGGTGTTGGCGGCGAGACTGTTCCTGTCATGGTCAATGCGGTCAGCAAGCGCCTGGAGACGGGCGACCACATCGTATGGGCCTTTTTTGTGGCCCGCGAACGCAGCCGTTTCGAAGGCGAGTTGATCAAGGCCCGTGCAGAGGCCCAGGGTCTTGCCCAGCGCTTGGCCGCCAGCAATGAACAGGTTGAATTGCAGAATCGCCAGCTTTCGGAACTGAGTCTCTCTGATCCGCTTACAGGTCTTAAAAACCGCCGTGCGCTGGAATTGACCGTGCAAGAGTGGCAACGGACGGCCTCTCGACAGAGTTCCGTGTCGTTGTTGATGGTGGACGTGGACTACTTCAAACGGATCAACGATGCGCATGGCCATCCCGAGGGCGACCGGGTGCTGGTGAACTTTGCTCGCCAGTTACAGGCAGGCGCCCGTGGTTCGGACCTGGTGGCGCGATACGGCGGGGAAGAATTCGTCCTCTGGTTACCTGATGCGGACGCAGAAGCCGCTGCCCGAATCGCGGAGCGGGTGCACAAATGCGCCAGACGGGTTCGCTCATTGGCGGGGCCAGTAACGGTCAGTGTCGGGCTGGCATGTGCAGTACACCAAACCGGAGCGGATTTCCTCGCCCGGCTGCTAAAACGCTCTGATGAAGCTGTTTACAGGGCAAAGGCGCTCGGGCGCAACTGCACAGTGGTTAGTGACTGAGTCACCCAGCCTCGCGCAGCTCACCAGCGTTTGGAATAGTGATAGCTTCCCCCGCAAAGAACGTTCGCGGTGAGACTACTTGGATGGCATGGCTGCTTGGCGGTCCACCATCATTTGCATCATCTGTTCCATCATGGCCATGCGGCGCTCCATTTGAGCGTGCATGCCCATCATGCCTCCCATACCCGAGTTTCCGGAGGCTGCAGGCATGGCAGGTTTGGTCTGCGCCCCTTGCTGCATCATTCCCATCCCCATGCCACCAGAACTACCCGCGCCCATCGTGGCCATGCCTGACTGCATGAGCTTCATGTGCTCCTCCATCAGCGCTGAGCGTTCGGCGGGAGTCTTGGCCGCCTGCATTTTTTTGTGCATTTCCTGCATCGCCTTCATCTGACGATCAAAGGCGTCCGGTGCAGACGCGGCAGTGGCTGCCGGGGCAGACTGGGTTGTGACGCCGCCGCTCTGTGCATCTCCGGGGTGGTGGCCTGCGTGTTCGTCCTCAGGTTTTGGCGATTGCGCGACGGCACAGCCTGCCACGAATAGGGTTGTCAACAGCCCAGCGACGATGTTCAGACGCATGATGGTCTCCTTGGTAGTTCAACTGCAGCATGACGACGTACGGTTCGCAGCGCCTTGATCCACGTCAACAGGGGCTACGGGCCGAGACGCACAGCAGCAGCCACCGGTTGTTCGGCGAGATGCAGGACTCACCGCCGCGTCTGCTTTATATCCAGCACGCTCAATCGCTGAGCGGACAAGCTCCACGGTGCTTTCTCCGGCTTGCGCCGGAATGCGTACCTGACGTGTAGCTACGTCGATTTCTACTTCGACGCCCCCAGGCAGTTGGGCCTGAGCTATTGCACGACCAATGCGCTGGGCGCAAGTGCCGCACGTCATATCAGGAACATTGATATGGACCATGTGAGCTTCCTTTGGTTGATTCACGTTTTGACTATGAACCTTGCCACGGTGGGAAGGTCAAGGCCTCACGGAATTCAATCGGCATATAAGCTCGGAAAGCAGCAAACGAGCCCATTGCTGGTGGTGTCTCTACGAGTTAGAACGCTCGCGCCTTGGGTGAACGACCGTCGAAAATCTCCATCTCAGCCGAGGGGAAGGACACCTTTGGCGCCTTGCGCATTCCCGCCGCGTGCCTAGCGCGCAGGCGCCACCATAGCGGTGGCAATTGCCAAATGCTGGGCTGGCCCTGTACCTGCCTGAGAGAGAAAGCCCTCGGCGAACGAGAAGTTTTTAGCAGATCGAACCACATGCGCTTGGAATGCAAGCGACTCGTTGACAAGTGCAAGGGACAAAAATTTGACCGACAACTCCAGAGTGACGACGACCTTGGAATCGTAGTGACCCAAACCGGCAAGCACGAAGGCTGCATCAAAACCTGCGGCGATAACACCGCCATTGATTGCGGAGGTTCCTCCACCTCCCTGAAGGCCAGATTCGATTTTGGTGAAATTGATGATCGCCAAGCCTGGCTCTTTGAACGCCCCCCTAAACCCAAACCAAGCAATTTCTTTCCTGGCGTTGAATTGAGCCAATTGCTCTTCGCGCTGAGTGGAGACTAGGCGAAACGGGATGGTCGGACTATGCATGGGAAAGCAATGGTGCGTTTACCGTCCAAATGTACATTGAGGGCTCGTCCAAATGTACATTCAGGATGCGTCCAACCTTGCATCCAAGACACTTGCGGCAGGGGATTTCTCGAATGAAGGTTCGATAGTTAGGGCAACGCTGATTAAGGATTTATCCGTAAATAATATTAACGGGCAGACTGATCTTCCGCAAGGCGATGATGGCAGCGGCCAGGTGGTTGAGAGCGAGAAAGGTGTGCTCCAGCTTTTCGTATCGCACGAGC
>NZ_JBMIRS010000152.1:0-2619 GCF_049198005.1 Paracidovorax sp. MALMAid1276
CGGCGCGGTGATTCGTGCAGAGGGTCCCTGGCGCTTGATAGTAAAGCGTTTGCAGCTATCAAAATTAAAGCGCTGCCCTCGCGGGCCGCGCTTTTTTTCTATGCCTCCAGATCCAGCCGGTCGTCCAGGTCCGGGTCGGGCACATCGCCGATCGCCTGGCGCGTGGCCTCGGCCTGCAACTGCAGCCAGGCGCAGAACGCCTTGATCTCGGGGCGCTGGCCGCTGCGCGGGCCCACCACCAGCCAGTACGACAGGGGCGAGTCGATGCGGTGGCCGGGCAGGGCCTCCACCAGGTCGCCGGCCGCCAGCGCGTCGGCGATCAGCGGCATGCGGGCCAGCGCCAGGCCCTGGCCGGCCAGCGCGGCCTGAACGATCTGGTGGGCGTAGTTGAAATACAGCCAGCGCTCGGGCTGCAGCTTGGTGAGTCCGCGTGTGTCGAACCACCGGCGCCAGCTGAGGTATTGCAGATAGTGCGTGCGGTGCGCGTCGCCCGCCTCGATCAGCGTGAAGCGCGCCACGTCGCCCGGCTCGCGCAGCGGCTTGCCGCTCTTGAGCAGCCAGGGGCTGCCCACCACCGCCAGTTGCTCGCCGAACAGGCGCACGCCGCCGCTCTGGGCGGCGCTGGCGGGCATGGCGTAGCGCAGCGCCAGGTCCACGTCCGAGGTGTCCAGGTCCACCTGCACGTCGCTCGCGTCGATGCGGATGTCGATGCCCGGGTTGTCGCGCTGGAACTCCTCCATGCGTGGGATCAGCCACATTGACGCAAAGCTGGCCCAGGTGGTGATGGCCACGCTGCGGCGCCCGGCCGTCTGCCGCACCTGCCGCACGGCGGCGTCCATGCGTTCCAGCGCCGGGGCCACGGCGCGCTGCAGCTGGGCGCCCGCGCTCGTCAGCTCCACCGCGCGGGTGTGGCGCAGGAACAGCGGCACGCCGATCTCGTCCTCCAGCGCCTGGATCTGGCGGCTCACGGCCGACTGGGTCAGCGCCAGCTCATCGGCCGCCGCACGGAAGTTGAGGTGCCGGGCCACGGCCAGGAACGCGCGCCAGTGCCCGGTGGCCACGGGGCGGGTGCGCAAGACAGGAGGGGCGTGGTCGGCAGAGGCCATGGCGGGGTCCGTTGCGGTGGGGATTCATGCGTGGGCGGAATGAATAGCTTACTGCGTTTTCATTGGACGCTGCGTTGCGCCGGGCGCACCATTCAGGCTCGTCGATCACCCCCTGATTGCACTGCAACCTGTCCAAGGAGCCTCTCATGTCCGCCCGCAACACCCCGGTGTCCCAGCCCCACGCACCCGCCCGCACGGCGGGCCGCGCCACCGCGGGTTGCTGGAAGCTGGCGGCAGGGCAGGCACTGTCGCTGCGAACGCGCGAGCCGGGCGTGCTGGAGGTGGCCCGTGGCCGGGCCTGGGTGACGGTGAGCCCCCTGCGCGGCGCGGCGCCCGCCGGTGTGCCCGACCAGGTGCTGCAGGCCGGTGAGCGCCTGCGCATCCCGGGCGGGCAGCACCTGGTGATGGAGGCCTGGAGCGGCCCGGCCCCTCACATGGGGGGGCCTCATGCGGGTCCCCATGCGTCCGCAGCCGCCGACGGCCACGCAGACGCACCGGCTGCCGCTGCCGATGCAGCCGCCTTTGCGCAGGCGGGCGACCTCGCCTTCCGCTGGGACGCCGAATGGCGCCCCGTGCCCTCGGCCGCCAGCGAGTGGGAATGCAGCGTGCGGGTGCCGCTGCGCGACCTGTGGGCCGCGCTCGGCCAGTGCGGCCGCGCCCTGGGCCAGTCGGTGGGGCAGACCGGGCAGGCCACTGGCCGGCTGCTGGTGGGCCTGGCGCGGTTCGGCATGCGCAGGCTCGGTGGTCCGCGGCTGCAACGGGCTGGCTGAGCAGCGGCGGGCCGTGCCGACGATTCCTTTCACCATTGCAGGAAAAGCATCAATCGGTGCCGTGCTTTTCATTGGACGCCGCGCTGCGGCCCGCGCACCATAGAGACCAACACAGGGTTAACCCGGAGAATGCCATGACCAACGCCTCGACTTCCACGCCTTCCGCTGCTTTCCACGCCGCCGCCAACACCAACAGCAGCGCCAACCCCGACGCACCCCGCGTGTGCACCCTCGCCGCCGGTGGCGCGCTCAGCCTCATTCCGCGTGCGCCCACGGCCTTGCGCATCACCGAAGGGAGTGCATGGGTGACGTTGGCCGATGGCCCCCACAGCGTGCGCGGCCAGCAGGCTGCGGGCGATGTGTTCCTTCATGCGGGCCAGACGCTGTGGGTTGCAACGGGCCAGCACGCCGTGGTGGAGCCCCTCTCCGGCCATCGCTTGCAATACCGCCTGACCGGGCTGGAGGGCAGCACCGGCCGCGCCACCCGCGCCGCCCGTGTCTCGGCGTCGTGGTGGCGGCGTGTGCTGGGTGGGGTTGCGGCCGTGCGGCCTGCAGCATCGTCGGCTGCGTCGGCACCGGATGCCTGCTGCGCCTGATCGCGGCGGGTATCGCTTGGAGGGACGTGCCGGCACGCACCGCCGGCATGCAGGCGCCTAAGAACGTGTTTACGATCTCCCAGGGGATCGCGTTGGAGCGCAATCGGGATGAGTGGATGCTTCGGATGCGCCGCATGGGCTCGTGCC
>NZ_JBMIRS010000156.1:0-4478 GCF_049198005.1 Paracidovorax sp. MALMAid1276
ATTGAACGCACCGGCCGCTTGCATGGGCATGAGCCCATGCGGCGCACCCGGCACATCCACTCATACCGATTGCACTCCAATGCGATCTTCAAAAAGACATTGAACAGACTCTTAGCCCCGCCACCCCAAGCCCCCCCACGCCCGCCGCCCCGGGCGCTGTGGGCCATGCTGCTGATCCTGCTCAGCGGCTTTGCGCTGAGCCAGGCCTTTCGCACCACCACCGCCATCCTGGCGCAGGGGTTGACGGCGGACTTCGGGCTCTCGCCCCAGTCGCTGGGCGCCTTTGCCGGGCTGTTCGGACTGTCGTTCGGCGTGGCGCAGCTGCTGATGGGTGTGGGGCTGGACCTGTGGGGCCTGCGGCGCACGGTGCTCACGGCGTTTCCGCTGGCCATTGCGGGTGCGGCGCTCTCGGCGGCGGCGCCCGGCTATGGCTGGCTGATGGCGGGGCAGCTGATGATCGGCGTGGGCTGCTCGCCGGCCTTTCTGGCCTGCACGCTGTTCATCGCGCGGCACTTTCCGGCGGAGCGTTTTGCCTACCTCTCGGGCGTGGGCATGGGCGTGGGCGGGCTGGGCCTGCTGTTCACCGGCACGCCACTGGCGTGGCTGGTGCAGCACGGCGGCGGCTGGCGCGCGGGCTATGCGGTGCTGGCGGTGTTGAGCGCCGTCTCGTGGCTGATGATCTTCTGGCGCGTGCACGAGCCCGCCCCGCTGGTGCCACCACCCGTCCAGCGCGAAAGCTGGGGCCAGGCCCTGCTGGGCTTTGGCCAGCTGCTGGCGGTGCCCCACAGCTGGGGCATCCTGGTGCTGGGCATGTCGGGCTATGCGGCCTTCCTGTCGCTGCGCGGGCTGTGGCTGGCGCCGCTGCTGATGGACCGCTACCACCTTTCGCTGGTGGACAGCGGCAACGTGGCGCTGGGCCTGTCACTCATCGCGCTGTTCGCGCCCGGGCTGGCGGGGCGGCTGGACCCGGGCACCGGCCGGCGCCGCCGCTGGATCGGCAATGCCTCGTTGCTGATGGCGTCCCTGTTCGCCGTGCTCGCGGTGCTGCAGGTGCACGCGGCAGCCAACGTGGTGCTGATCCTGCTGATGGGCCTGCTGTCAGGCTATGGTGTGCTGCAGTACGCCGACGTGCGCGCCTCCTACCCGCCCGCGCTCACCGGCCGGGCGCTGTCGGCCTACACCATGGCGATGTTCCTGGGCGTGGCGCTGATGCAGTGGTTCACCGGCCTGGTGGCCACCTGGGCGCAACACCGCGGGTGGGACGCGCACACCGCCGTGATGCTGGCGATTGCCGCCTGGCTAGCGCTGGCGTCGGCAGCGTTTCGGTGGCTGCCGGTGTCACCGCTGGTGCTCCAGCAAAAATAGCATTCAAATCAGGCCCCAGCGCTTATCCATCAAGCATCGACAGCTATCATTTTTGATAAACGCCAGCTGCCGGAGGAATCCGCAGCGGGATGGTCACCGGCCCATCGTTGACCAGATGCACCTGCATGTCGGCCGCGAACTGGCCCGTGGCCACCTGGGGGTGCAGCGCGCGCGCCTGGGCCACCACATAGTCGTACAGCCTCCGGCCCTCGTCCGGCGCTGCGGCCTGCGTAAAACTGGGGCGGTTGCCGCCCGTGGTGTCGGCCGCCAGGGTGAACTGGCTGACCAGCAGCAGGCCGCCGCCGGTGTCCTGCACGCTCTGGTTCATCTTGCCCGCCGCGTCGGAGAAGATGCGCAGCTTGAGGATCTTGGCCAGCAGCCGGTCGGCCTCGGCCTCGGTGTCGCCGCGCTCGGCGCACACCAGCACCAGCAGGCCGGGGCCGATGGCGCCCACGGTCTGCCCGCCCACCTCCACACGCGCTTCGCGCACACGCTGCAACACACTGATCACTGCACTGGTTCCTTGAAATCGTCAGGGGGGTCGAAAGAAAGCGCTGCCACGCTGGGTGCGGCGCAGCGGCATTACACCAGAGCACCCCGGCATTCCAGCGCTGCCGACGCGGCCGGCGCATCCCAGCGCGCGTGCCAGAATCCGCGCATGCCCAACCCCGCATGGCGCCGCGCCATTCCCGCCCTGCCGCTGCGCAGCCTGCTGCTGTGGGTGCTGGTGGCGTGCGCTGGCGCAGGTTGGCTGGCGGCGGCCCGCCTGCAGCAATTGCATGCCGCGTTCGAAACCGACGCGCGCATCGTGCACCGGCTGCTGAGCCAGCGGGTGGTGCAGCACGACGCGATCATGGCCACGCTGGCGCTGCTGCAACCCTCCTCCGCAGACGGCCCCAGCGGCCCTTCCGCAGCCTCGCCGCTGCCGCGCTTGCCCTCGGTCTACCCGCAGATCCTGGCCGTTCTGCAGCGCACCGCACACACCGACTGGCCCCCGGGGCTGCGCGATGAGCTGGCTGCTGCCGAGGCGGCATCGCGCCGCACGGGCCACGCCGCCATGGCCGCGCTCAACCTGCCGGCCGGGCGCTATTACCTGGTGCTGGCCGCGGCCCCCGCCAGCTATGCGCTGCACATCGACCTGCGTGCCACCATCCCCACAGACGAGTGGCCCATGGACCTGGCCGACAGCCCCGTGCGCGTGACGCTGGAGCAAGGCACCGACGCGTTCGTGGTGCAGCCTGGCCGCGCACACAGTGGCGCCGAGGGCCGCACCTACACATTTCACAAGCACCTTGCCGCAGCAAGCCAGCCGCTCGACGTGGTGCTGCAGCGCAGCGTGGGCCTGCATGAGCTGCCCTGGTGGGGCATGCTGGGCTGGTGCCTGCTGACCGCAGCGCTGTGGGCCGCGGGCCACGCCCTGTGGCGCCAGCGGGTGGCACGCCAGCGGGCCGAAGAGCTGCTGCGCCTGGGCCAGGTGGCCCGCCTGAACACGCTGGGCGAGCTGGCTGCCGGCATGGCGCACGAGCTGAACCAGCCGCTGACAGCCCTGCTGGCCAGCACCCAGGCCGCGCAGCGCCTGCTGGCCGAAGACCGGCCCGAGCTGCCCACCGCGCAGACCGCCATGGCCCGCGCCGTGGAGCAGGCGCGCCGCGCGACCGCCGTGGTGGGGCGCCTGCGCCGCCTGGTGGAGCGCCCGGACCTGGCGGGACAGGCCCAGCCCGTGGCGCTGCCTGCGGCCGTGCACGACGCGCTGCACCTGCTGGCACCCGAGCTGCACCAGCGCGGCGTGGCGCCCGAGCTGGACTTCGCCGCCGACCTGCCCAACGTGCTGGCCGAGCCCGTGGCTTTGCAGCAGATCGTGCACAACCTGCTCATGAACGCGCTGCAGGCGCTGGAGCAGGTGCCGCAGGCCGAACGCCGCTTGCGCATCCGCCTGCAGCCCGCAGGCGCCGGCCATGTGGCGCTGTCGGTGCGCGACCATGGCCCCGGCATCCCCGCCGAAGCCCGCCAGCGCCTGTTCGAGCCCTTCTTCTCCACCCGCAGCGGCGGGCTGGGCCTGGGCCTCACGCTGTGCGAGAGCCTGGCCCAGGCCATGGGCGCCCAGCTGGCCCTGGCGCCCGAAGCCACCGGCGACGAAGGCCGGGGCGCCGAGTTTGTGCTCACCCTGCCCGTCGCCCGCCCATGACAGACACCCTCGCTTCCGCCCCGTCGCTCTCCCCCTTCTCCCCCTTGATCCATCTGGTGGACGACGACGCCGCCGTGCGCGACAGCCTGTCGCTGCTCATCGGCACGGTGGGGCTGCGCGTGCAGGCCTGGGCCGACCCGCAGTCCTTCATGGCGGAGTTCGACCGCGCCAGCATCGGCGCCATCGTGCTCGACGTGCGCATGCCCGGCATCAGCGGCCTGACGGTGCTGGAGCAGCTGCTGGCGCAGGGCGTGGACCAGCCCATGATCTTGCTCACCGGGCATGGCACCGTGGAGATGTGCCGCCGCGCGTTCAAGTCCGGCGCGGCGGAGTTTCTGGAAAAACCGGTGGACGACGAAGTGCTCATCGAAGCCCTGCAGAACGCCGTGCGCCAGCACGTGCGCTCACGCGAACGCCACCAGGCCGATCAGCAGGCCCGCGAGCGCTATGCACAGCTCTCCGCCCGCGAGCGCGAGGTGCTGGGGCTGATCGTCGAAGGCCTGACCAACAAGGAAATCGGCAAGGCACTGGCCCTGTCGCCGCGCACGGTGGAGACGCACCGCGCCAATCTGTTTGCGAAGCTGGAGGCGGAGTCGCTGGCGCAGTTGATTCGGCGGTATGCGGCGCTGGTGGAGTAGCGGGTCTTGGCATCCCGTGCCGCCGTGTCGGGCTGATCGCTGATCGCTGATCGCTGATCGGGCTGAGCTTGTCGAAGCCTGGGCGCCTCCCCATCCGTTCGGGCTGAGCTTGTCGAAGCCTGGGCGCCTCCCCATCCGTTCGGGCTGAGCCTGTCGAAGCCGGGGCGCCTACCCCATCCGTTCGGGCTGAGCCTGTCGAAGCCGGGGCGCCTCTCCACCCGTTCGGGCTGAGCCTGTCGAAGCCGGGGCGCCTCCCCACCCGTTCGGGCTGAGCCTGTCGAAGCCGGGGC
>NZ_JBMIRS010000173.1:0-32183 GCF_049198005.1 Paracidovorax sp. MALMAid1276
CATCAAGGCCGGCGCCAAGATCGTCGGCCATGACGGCGGACCGGTGCGCGCGCCGCTGACGGACCTCAAGCCGGCCGAGATGGAAGAGCTGGCCGCGCTGATCAAGAAGCTCGGGCCGCAATAGCCATCGCTTTCTGCGATGCCCTCCGCTTTCGGCAACCACCCCCCGCATTTACCCAGCAAGCCCCGTGAGAGGGCCATGTCGTCACTACCTCTGGAGACTTTTCCATGCGCATCACCAAGAAACTGCTACTCATCGCCGCTGCCTGCGGCCTGGCCCTGGCCGCATCGGCCCAGACACCGACCCCCGCTGCCTGGCCCGATAAGCCGGTGACCGTTGTCGTGCCCTTCCCGGCCGGGGGCTCTACCGACATGGTGGCCCGTGCCATGGCCCTGCACATGGGCGAGAAGCTGGGCCAGAACTTTGTGGTGGACAACCGCCCCGGTGCCACGGGCACGGTGGGGGCCGGCTCGGTCAAGCGCGCGCCCGCCGATGGCTACACGCTGCTGGTGTCCTCGCTCGGCGCCTTTGTGGTGGCGCCGCACCTGCTCAAGAGCGTGCCGTATGACGCGCTCAAGGATTTCGACTACATCACCATGCCCGTGCAGGCGCCCAACGTGCTGGTGGCAGCGCCCGGGCAAAAGGCCCGCACCGTGAAGGAGGTGATCGCCCAGCTCAAGGCGGCCCCGGGCAAGGTCAGCTTTGCCAGTTCGGGCAATGGCTCGTCGGACCACCTCTCGGCCGAAGTGTTCTGGCAGCAGACCGGCACCGAAGGCCTGCACATCCCTTACAAGGGCGGTGCCCCGGCCATCAACGACCTGCTGGGCGGCCAGGTGGAGTTCTCCTTTCAGAACGTGAATGCGGTGCTGCAGCACATTCGCGCCGGCAAGCTGCATGCCATTGCCGTGACGGGTGACAAGCGCAGCCCCGTGCTGCCCGACGTGCCCACCCTGGCCGAGGCCGGTGTGACCGGTGCCGAGGTCTATTCGTGGCAGGGCATGGCCGCGCCCAAGGGCCTGCCGCCCGCGATCAAGAAAAAGCTGTCCGACGCCGCCATGGCCGCCATCAACGATCCCGCCATCAAGAAGCGCATGATGGACCAGGGCCTGGAGATCGTGGCCAGCACGCCCGAAGCCTTCACCGCTTACCAAGCGCGCGAATTCGCTCGCTGGAAAACAGTGATCGAAACCCGCAAGATCACTGCAGATTGATTCGGTACAACGCCCTGAGTCGCTTCGCGCCTTCCCGTTCTCCGTTCTCTCGAACTGCTGCGTAGTTCGGGGAGGGGGACACCGCCAGCGCGGCGGGGCGGCCCTTGCGCGGCGGCTCTGGCCTGGGCTGCGCGCATCTTCACGAGACCTGCCTTCTGAATTGGCAATTGAGACCACCATGACCACCCCCATTCCCTCCGCCCACAGCACCCCCGTCATCACCGAGCTGCGCGTGGTGCCCGTGGCCGGCCACGACAGCATGCTCATGAACCTGAGCGGCGCGCACGGCCCCTTCTTCACGCGCAACCTGGTGATCCTGCGCGACAGCGCGGGCCACACCGGGGTGGGTGAGGTGCCCGGCGGCGAGAAGATCCGCCAGACCCTCGAAGACGCGCGCGCCCTCATCGTGGGCCAGCCCATTGGCCGCCACAACGCCGTGCTCAACGCCATGCGCGCCCAGTTCGCCGACCGCGATGCGGGCGGGCGCGGCCTGCAGACCTTTGACCTGCGCATCACCATCCATGCCGTGACGGCGGTGGAGTCGGCGTTCCTCGATCTGCTGGGCCAGCACCTCGATGTGCCCGTGGCCGCGCTGCTGGGCGAGGGCGTGCAGCGCGAGTCGGTGCAGATGCTGGGCTACCTGTTCTACGTGGGCGACCGCGAAAAGACCGACCTGGCCTACCGCACCGAGCCCGGCGCCGACAACGACTGGTTCCGCCTGCGCAACGAAAAAGCCATGACGGCAGAGGGGATCGTGCGCCTGGCCGAGGCCGCGTACGAGCGCTATGGCTTTGCCGACTTCAAGCTCAAGGGCGGCGTGCTGCGCGGCGAGGAAGAGGTCGAGGCGATCCGCGCGCTGCACGAGCGCTTCCCTGAAGCGCGCGTGACGCTGGACCCCAACGGCGGCTGGCTGCTGAAAGACGCCATCCGCATCACGCGCGACCTGCACGGCGTGATGGCCTATGCCGAAGACCCCTGCGGCGCCGAAGGCGTGTTCTCGGGCCGCGAGGTGATGGCCGAGTTCCGCCGCGCCACGGGCCTGCCCACCGCCACCAACATGGTCGCCACGGACTGGCGCGAAATGGCCCACAGCTTGGCCTTGCAGTCGGTGGACATCCCGCTGGCCGACCCGCATTTCTGGACCATGGCCGGGTCGGTGCGCGTGGCGCAGATGTGCCAGGCCTTCGGCCTGACCTGGGGCTCGCACTCCAACAACCACTTCGACGTTTCGCTGGCCATGTTCACCCACGTGGGCGCCGCAGCCCCCGGCCGCGTCACGGCGATCGACACGCACTGGATCTGGCAGGACGGCGAGTGCCTGACCCGGGAGCCCTTCCAGATCAAGAATGGTTTCATCGACCTGCCCAAGAAGCCCGGCCTGGGCGTTGAGCTGGACATGGATGCCGTGGAACGCGCCCACCAGCTGTACCTGAAGCATGGCCTGGGTGCGCGCGACGATGCCATCGCCATGCAGTACCTGATCCCTGGCTGGAAGTTCAACAACAAGTCGCCTTGCATGGTGCGCTGAAGCGGCAACCCCGTCTGCACTGCTGCTTCCTAAACAAAAAGCCCTCCAAAGGAGGGCTTTTGGCCGTGGGCCTTCGTGGGGGCCGCAGCTACGCCACCCGGTCCACGCGGTCTTCGGCGCGCCTGCGCGGCAGCTGGCGTTTGACCGACGGGCGTTGCAGCCGCTGCTTCGGGTCGGCGCCTTGGGCGAGACCCGTGGCGCGCTGCAGTTGCAGGTGGGCCACCAGGCCACCCGTGCTGGAGTTGGCCAGCGCAAAAATGCCGCCCATGCGCTGCACCGTCTTGTCGACGATGGACAGGCCCAGCCCCGCACCCGCTGCCGCAGTGCGTGCCGTGTCGCCCCGGAAGAAGGGCTTGGTCAGGCTCGACAGGTGCTCGGGCGGCACGCCCGGGCCATGGTCGCGCAACTTGACCAGCACCCAGTTTTCGCGGCCCTTGGCCGCAATGTCCACGCTGGTGATGCCGGTGTCTTCGGTTTTGCCGTAGCGGCGTGCGTTTTCGAGCAGGTTGGAGATCACGCGCGCCAGTTCCACCTCGTCGGCCAGCACGTTCAGATCTTCAGGCACCGCCATGGCGATCTGCAGCTCCCGGTGGTCCTGCACGGCGTAGACGCACGACGACACTACCGCATGCAGGTTCACCGGGGTCAGCGTGACGTGGTCAGGGCGCGCGTAGTCGAGGAACTTGTCGATGGTGGCGTCGAGCTGCACGATGTCGGCCACCATGTGCTCGCGCGCCACTTCGTCGGTCACGCTCATCTCGGTTTCGAGCCGCAGCCGGGCCAGCGGCGTGCGCAGGTCGTGCGAAATGCCGGCCAGCATCACGGCGCGGTCCTGCTCCAGCTTGGCGAGCTTCTGCGCCATGCGGTTGAAGCCGATGTTCACCTCGCGGATCTCGCTGGTCACCACTTCTTCGTCGAGGTGGCTGGCGG
This sequence comes from Paracidovorax sp. MALMAid1276, assembly GCF_049198005.1. Taxonomy (NCBI): domain Bacteria; kingdom Pseudomonadati; phylum Pseudomonadota; class Betaproteobacteria; order Burkholderiales; family Comamonadaceae; genus Paracidovorax; species Paracidovorax sp. MALMAid1276. The sequence goes on from NZ_JBMIRS010000173.1 coordinate 3,671, forward strand.
CGAAGTCGCCGTCCTTCACGCGGTTGGCGGCGTACGAAAGCTGCTTGAGGGGGCGGTTGATGAGGCGCGCGATGGCGGCAGCGCCGGCCAGCGACAGGGCGGCCGCCGTGATCAGCCAGATCAGCCAGGTGCGCCCGCCGGCGGGGCTGAAACGCGAGCGGTCCATCAGCAGCCAGTTGGGGTCGCCATTGATGTTGAAGCCCACCCACAGGCCGTTTTCGCCGTTCACGTTCTGCGCCACGATGGTGTCGGGGCCCAGGCGCTGGGTGAGTTCGTCGGTCAGCCGGTTGCCCAGGGCCGTGCTGTCCAGCAGCGCAAACTTGTCCGAGGGCTCGCGCGGCAGAATGCGCACGCCCTCCTGGTCGGCCATGGTCTTGATGAGCGACACGCGCGCGATGGCGTCGGAATGGACCAGGGCAGCGCGGCTCAGGTTGACGAGGGATGCGATCTGCTGCGCGGTATGCAGTGTGCGGGGCTCGAACTCAAGCGCGCGCAGCGTTTGCAGCCACGCCAGGATGCTGCCCACCAGCAGCAAGGCCAGCAGGAAGAACGTGCGCCAGAAAAGGTTCAGCCCGACGCGCGCGCGCTGCTCCCTCGCCCTGCGAAGGGATTCCAGCGGCGCGGGGCTGGTGGCGTCGGTGGTGGGGGGATCGGACAGCCGCGACGATCCGGACTGCCCGTCGGTCTTGCGCATCGGGTTCAGCTGGTTCCATCCGGCACGAAGACATAGCCCACGCCCCAGACGGTCTGGATGTAGCGGGGGGCGGCAGCATCCACTTCCACCAGCTTGCGCAGGCGAGATACCTGCACGTCCAGACTGCGGTCAAAGGGCTCGAACTCGCGGCCGCGTGCCAGCAGGGCCAGCTTTTCGCGCGACAGCGGCTGGCGGGGGTGGCGCACCAGCGCCTTGAGCATGGCGAACTCGCCGGTGGTCAGGGGCAGTTCCTCGCCGTTGCGCTGCAGCGCCCGGGTGCCCAGGTCGAAGGTGAAGGGGCCGAAGGTGACGACTTCGTTGTCGCCTGAGGGGGCACCCGGCGCTTCCTGCGCAGGGCGGCGGCGCAGCACTGCATGGATGCGGGCCAGCAGCTCGCGGGGATTGAAGGGCTTGCCCAGGTAGTCGTCGGCACCCACTTCGAGGCCGACGATGCGGTCCACGTCCTCGCCCTTGGCGGTGAGCATGATGATGGGGGTGCGGTCATTGGCGGCGCGCAGGCGGCGGCAGATCGAGAGGCCGTCTTCGCCGGGCATCATCAGGTCGAGCACGATGATGTCCACCGTTTCGCGCAGCAGCAGGCGGTTCAGGGCCTTGCCGTCTTCCGCCACCATGACTTCAAAGCCTTCCTGCGTCAGGTAGCGGCGCAGCAGGTCGCGGATGCGGGCATCGTCGTCCACCACCAGAACTTTGTCGGTGCGATTGGGGGTTGTGGCCATGTTGATATCAAGTCCAATTTGTAACAGAGCCAATTCTGACCAGTTGAGCGCCCGAAGTTCGGGTTTTGCGCCGGGGTTTGACCAACTGTTACAAGTTTTGCGGAGCTTCGCAAACGCGCCGCAAAGGCTTTGCCGCGGGCTCTGCGCACTGCGGTTAAGGTGGTGGCCCGCGCACCCTGGACAGGGGTTGCGCACTGACGCAAAGGAATCCATCGCCATGAAAACAACTACCAAACTGATAGCTGCCAGCGCTTTTCTGGTATGCGCTGGGGCCGGTTTTGCCCAAACCGTGGTGGCCGCCGAACCCCGCAATGTCGTGCAGCTGTCGGCCTCCGGCACGGTGGAGGTGCAGCAGGATCTGCTGGTCCTGCAACTGGCCACCACCAAGGAGGCATCGGACGCCGCAGCGGTGCAGTCCCAGCTCAAGCAGGCCCTTGACACGGCGCTTGCCGAGGCCAAGCGCAACGCGCAGCCGGGCCAGCTGGATGTGCGCACCGGGCCCTTCGGCCTGCACCCCCGCTATGGCAAGGACGGCAAGATCAATGGCTGGCAAGGCCGGGCCGAGCTGGTGCTGGAGGGCCGCGACTTTGCGCGCATCACCGCCACGGCCGGCAAGATCCAGACGCTGACCATCAGCCAGGTGTCGTTCGGCCTCTCCCGCGAAGCGCGTGCGCGTGTGGAGGGCGAAGCGCAGACCCAGGCCATCGAGGAGTTCAAGGCCCGGGCATCGGACTTGGCCAAGGGCTTCGGGTTCAGCGGCTACAGCCTTCGCGAGGTGGCGGTGAACAGCAACGAAATGGTCCCCGGCCCGCGCCCGCGCATGATGGCTGCCGAGGCCAAGATGGGCTCGTTTGCCGACGCGCCCGTGCCGGTGGAAGCGGGCAAGGCGCAGGTGATTGTGAATGTGTCCGGGTCGGTGCAGATGCGCTGATTTCTAACAAAAATGGCTGCCAGCGCTTATTGGATAAGCGCTGGCAGCTATCATTTTTGATTTATCAAGCGGACTCCATCGCCACGATGATGCCGCCGCTGGATGGGCGGGCGGCGCTGCAAGGGACGGGCTTATTGCGCTGCCCACCCGCCGTCCATGTTCCACGCCACGCCCCGCACGTTGTTCGCGGCGGGAGAGCAGAAGAACACCGCCAGCTCACCCAGTTCTTCGGGGGTGGTGAACTGCATCGAAGGCTCTTTTTCGCCCAGCAGCAGCTTCTTGGCATCTTCGTTCGACAGGCCGTGCTCGGCGGCCTTGGCATCCACCTGCTTTTGCACCAGGGGCGTCAGCACCCAGCCGGGGCAAATCGCATTGCAAGTGACACCCGTGGTGGCGTTTTCCAGCGCGGTGACCTTGGTCAGGCCGACGATACCGTGCTTGGCTGCGACATAGGCCGCCTTCTGCGCCGAGCCCACGAGACCATGCACCGACGCCACGTTGATGATGCGGCCCCAGTTGGCGCGCTTCATGCCGGGCAGCGCCAGGCGCGACGTGTGGAAGGCGCTGGAGAGGTTGATGGCGATCACCGAATCCCAGCGCTCCACAGGGAAGTCTTCCACGTTCGCCACATGCTGGATGCCCGCGTTGTTCACGAGGATGTCTACCTGCCCGAATTGCGAGGCGCTGTACTTCATCATGTCCTCGATGTCGGCAATGCGGCTCATGTCTGCGCCGTGGTAGGCCACCTGCGCACCCGCCGCCTCGCCCGCGGCCAGCACCTCGGCGCGGGGCGTGTCCACGTCGCCAAATCCGTTGAGCACGATGTTGGCGCCCTGGCGGGCCAGGGCCTTTGCGATTCCAAGACCAATGCCACTGGTGGAGCCGGTGACGAGGGCGGTTTTGCCTTTCAGCATGTGAGTCTCTCCGAATGAATTACGATGCAACGCGAAGGAAAATCGGCATGCAGGCGAGGGCGCCGCAGGCCGATTCGGCCGGCCATTATCGAGCGCTGATTCCGGATTTCGCACCCATGAATGAACCTACGCTGAACTACGTACTGTGCCCTGGCGCGGGGGCCCAGCCTCAGCCCTCCACTCTCCCGTCCGAAGGTGCCCCCGCTCAGCACCGCATGGCGTATTGGGAATGGAACGCCACGGGCAATCCTGCAGATCCGCATGTGGTGGTGTGCGTGCACGGCCTGTCCCGCCAGGGGCGTGATTTCGACACGCTGGCGCGGGTGCTCAGTCAGCATGCGCGCGTGGTCTGCCCGGACGTGGTGGGCCGGGGCCGCAGCGACTGGCTGGCCGACCCCATGGACTACCAGATCCCGCAGTACGCGGCCGACATGCTGGCATTGGTTGCGCATCTGCACCAGCAGGCCCCCGTTGCCACGCTGGACTGGGTGGGCACCAGCATGGGCGGGCTGATCGGCATGGGCATTGCAGGCCAGCCAGGGCTGCCCCTGCCGGTGCCCGTGCGCCGCCTGGTGCTCAACGATGTGGGGCCGGTCATTGAATGGCAGGCGCTTCAGCGCATCGGGCTGTATCTGGGACAGCCCGTGCGGTTTGAATCGGTGCAGCAGGCGGCCGATGCGATGTGGGGCATCTCCACCAGCTTCGGGCCGCACACCCCGGCGCAATGGCTGGAGCTTTCGCGCCCCATGGTGCGCAGCCATCCGCAGGGGGGGCTCACACTGCACTACGACCCTGCCATTGCCGTGCCGTTCAAGGCGCTCACACAGCAGACAGCGGCGGCTGGCGAGGCCGCGCTATGGCAGCTTTACGACCACATTGCTGCGCACACCCTGCTGCTGCGCGGAGCGCAGTCCGACCTGCTGTCGCGCGAGACGGCGCAGGCGATGTCCCAACGCGGCCCGCGGGCTCGCCTGATCGAATTTGACGGCGTAGGGCATGCGCCCACGCTGGTTGCACACGACCAGGTCGCGGCGGTCATGGAATTTTTGCTGGCGCCAGAAGGGGGCGGCGCAGGATGAAGAGCACGCTTGCTGCGGGAACCGCGCAGCCACTGCCTGCCGAAAGCGTTCCCCAACTGATTGCTGCCACGGCGCACACGCTGCCCGAGCAGGTCAACGCGCTGGCGCGCGCGCGCGCCTTTGCCGAGCCGCTGATGGCCGGCGAAATGCTCGATTCGGGGGAAAACACGCTGGCCCACGCCGACGCCGTGGCCGCCATCCTCAAGGGCATTGGCGGGTCGGAGGCCATGCAGGCGGCCAGCTACCTGGTGCACGCCTGCATCCACCTCAACAAGCCCGAAGAGGTTATCGCCAAGGCGTTCGGCGCCAACTTTGCTGCGCTGGCGGTAGAGACCACCAAGCTGATGCGCGTGCAGCAGCAGGCCCGCAGCGCAGAGCACCTCGACGACCCGGCCGTGCAGACCGAAAACGTGCGCAAGATGCTGCTGGCCTTCTCGCGCGATCTGCGCGTGGTGATGCTGCGCCTGGCGTCCCGCCTGCAGACCCTGCGCTTTCACGCAGCCGCCAAGCGCCCCGTGCCGCCCAGCCTCGCGCGCGAATCACTGCAGGTGTTTGCGCCCCTGGCCAACCGCCTGGGCATCTGGCAGGTGAAGTGGGAGCTGGAAGACCTGTCGTTCCGTTTCCTGGAGCCGGACACCTACAAGGAGGTGGCGCGCCTGCTGGACGAAAAGCGCGGCGAGCGCGAGGTGTACATGGAGCACCTGCGCGCCCGGCTTGAATCGGACCTGCGCGCGCGCAGCATCAGCGCGAGCGTGCAGGGCCGGCCCAAGCACATCTACAGCATCGTCAAGAAGATGCGTGGCAAGTCGCTCAACTTTGACCAGGTGTTCGACATCCGCGCGCTGCGTGTGGTGGTGCCGAGCGTGAAGGACTGCTATGCCGCCCTGAGCTGGGTGCACCAGCAGTTCAAGCCCATCGTCGAAGAGTTTGACGACTACATCGCCAAGCCCAAGCCCAATGGCTACCAGTCGCTGCACACCATCGTGCGCGACGACAACGGCAAGCCCATCGAGATCCAGATCCGCACACAGGCCATGCATGAGCATGCCGAACACGGGGTGGCCGCCCACTGGGCCTACAAGGAAGCGGGTGCCAAGGGCTATGCCGGCGTGTCGGCCAGCGGCGACTATGACGCCAAGATCGCCGTGCTGCGCCAGCTGCTCGCCTGGGAGCGCGACCTGGCGGGAACGGCGTCGCAACGGGGCCTGTTTGAAGACCGCATTTATGTGCTGACGCCGGATGCTGCCGTGGTGGAACTGCCCCAGGGGGCAACGCCGGTGGACTTTGCCTATGCCGTGCACACCAGCCTGGGGCATCGCTGCCGGGGGGCAAAGGTCGACGGAGCGATGGTGCCCTTGAACACGCCATTGCAGAACGGCCAGACAGTGGAAATCTCCACCGTCAAGGAAGGGCGCCCCTCCCGCGACTGGCTCAATGCCGAACTGGGCTACCTCACCAGCCACCGCGCCAAGGCCAAGGTGCGCGCCTGGTTCAACGCACAGGCCACGCATGAGACTGTTGCGAGGGGCCGCGAGGCGGTCGAGAAGCTGCTGCAGCGCGAAGGCAAGACGGCTGTCCGGCTCGAAGACCTGGCGGTGCAGCTCGGCTTCAAGTCCGCCGACGCGCTGTTTGAAGTGGTGGGCAAGGATGAGTTCTCGTTGCGCAACATCGAGACGGTGCTGCGCCCGCCCGAGCCCCTGCTGCCGCCAGACGACTTCCTGCTGCTGAAGAAAACGCGCACCAACGAGTCCGCACCCAAGGGCGGCGTGCTGGTGGTGGGCATTGATTCGCTGATGACGCAGCTTGCCAAGTGCTGCAAGCCGGCGCCACCGGACGCAATCCGCGGCTTCGTGACGCGGGGCAAGGGGGTGAGCGTGCACCGCGCAGACTGCAGCAACTTCCGCGAAATGGCGGCCCGCAGCATGGAGCGCGTGATCGAGGTGGAATGGGGCACGCCCAAGGCGGCGGCCAGTGGCGCCGTGTACCCCGTGGACGTGGCCGTGGAGGCCGCGGATCGCCAGGGCCTTCTGCGCGACATCTCGGAAGTGTTTGCGCGCGAGAAAACCAACGTGATCGGCGTTCAGACCCAGTCCGTCAAAGGCACCGCCTGGATGACCTTCACGGTGGAGGTCGCTGATTCGGGCCGCCTGAACAAGGTGCTGGCCATCGTGGCGGGGGTGACCGGCGTGCGCTCTGCGCGCCGCCGCTGATCAAAAGTAGAAGCGCTGGCCTGAAACGGTCGAATTTATGGCTATAATCATGGACTTGATTGACGACACAGGCGCGTAGCTCAGCTGGTTAGAGCACCACCTTGACATGGTGGGGGTCGTTGGTTCGAGTCCAATCGCGCCTACCAAACATCGCAAGTTGAACCAGGCTTGCAAGCAAAACGCCCGCTTTCTGCGGGCGTTTTTGTTTTTGGCTTTTCGTACTTGCGTCTTGGTTTGGGTGGTGCGAAGACGCTCTATGCGGTGCTTCAGTCGGTGTGGGCTGGGCACTGCGGCACGATCCGATTTTGTCTGACACAGCCGTGAAGGGTGCGGCGCTAACGTCGTGGCTCCATTCGCAGGAGGCCCCCAAATGAATACCCCCACCCCCCCGCACGTTGCTCCCGTCCGCGCTGGCTATTCCAGCGCCGATGCGGAGTCCGGCATGTATGACATCCGCATTTTCTGGCTGGCTGCGCTGGCAGCCGTGCTGATGGTGCTGGTGGTGGCGCATTTCAAGATGGGTTACTGAGGCTTCTCGCTTCCCCGCTGCACCCTTTCACCCGGTCGCCCTTGCCGCTCGCTGGCAAGGGCGACTGTCGTTTCAAGACACTCCGAAGCGCACATCGGGGCTGGCGGTAACGCTCAGCGAGGCGCCTGGTAATGTGGCGGCGGGTCTTGCACGGGAGGGGTGCCCGGTTCCGCCGGGGGGTCTCCCTGAGGGGGCTCCGGCGTCCACGCAGGTGGCGTTTCCACGGGCGGGAAAGGCGGTATCGGTGATGGTGCGGGTGGTGGCAGCATGCGGGACTCCATTCTTTGATGGTGGCGTTTCACATCTCCACGGTACACCTTGCGGGTCGCGCTGTATGCCAGCCAATTGCCCGTGGTGCACCCGGTCCTGCAAAGGTTCGCAGCACATCACAGCTCGATGCCCGCGCGCCCTGCACGCTGGCTACGGCAGTTGCGAGGCCAGAGAGGGTTTGGCCATCGACTCCGCAGGGCTGCGCACCTGTGGAAGGCAATCGGGATACTCGCGCTGGATGAATGTCACCAAAGCCTCACGAACCCGGCAGCGCAGGTCGAAGGCCAGGCCGGAAGAGCGGGCCGACACCAGCACGCGGATCTGGATGGTGCGCTCCGTGACGTCCGTCAGTTGCAGCACGCTCACGCGCCGGTCCCATTCGGGTGCGGTTTCGAGCACGCGCTGCAGTTCGGCCCGCAAGGGGTCGAGCGGCAGTCGGTAGTCGGCATACAGAAATACGGTACCCAGGATCTCGGAGCTGGTGCGTGTCCAGTTCTGAAACGGGTGTTCGATGAACCATTGCAGCGGGATGATCAGTCGGCGCTCGTCCCAGATTCGCAGCACCACATAGGTGCTGGTGATTTCCTCCACGCGTCCCCATTCGCCTTCAATGATCAAGACGTCGTCGAGGCGAATGGGTTGCGCCAGCGCAATCTGCAGCCCGGCGATGATGTTGCTGAAGACCGGCCGGGCCGCGATGCCGGCCACGATGCCCACCACCCCGGCAGAGGCCAGCAGGCTCGCGCCCACCTGGCGTGCGCCCGGGAAGGTCATCAACATCAGCGCAAGCCCGGCCATCACCACGCCGGTCATGGCGGTGCGCGACAGCACGCGCGCCTGGGTGGCGATGCGGCGGGCCGTGAGGTTGTCCTCCACGTCGGCCGGGTGCTGCGCAATCACGCCGCTGGCGAGCCCGCCGATGGCTGCAATGAGCAGCCAGCAAACGCCCGCAATCACGCACAGTCCGTTGAAATGCCGCACCCCGTCGATGTACGGGAGATCGTTGCTGGCCGCCTGCCACACCAGTTGCAAAGCGATGAGGGGCAGCAGCACCCGCATGACGGGCACGCAGGCCAGCACTACGGTGTGCAGCACGGGAACGGACGCTGTGGCGCGCCGCAGCACGACGGCGGCAATGCGGTGGGCGATGGCTGCCAGGGTGACAGCGATGGTGGCGGCCAGCGCGGTGGCCAGCCAGGGAGATAGGTGCAGACCTGCAGGCATGAAGTCGATAGTCGCGATAAATCGATGCAAAACGCGCACTTTGGCAGCGTGTGCCGCGTCTGTCTGTCGGACACCGCCCCGCAGCGGCCATCAGGGTATTCCTTTGCTGATGGCGCGCAGGCCCTTCCCTAGAATGTGCTGCACTGCAATACATGGGCAGATAGCCCGAGGAGTTCGTTGTGCCAGAACAAAAAAGTGCCGCACCCAAGTCGGCCCAGCGCGTGATCAAGAAGTATCCCAACCGGCGTCTGTACGACACGGACACCTCCACCTACATCACCCTGGCAGAGGTGCGCCAGCTTGTCATGGACCACCAGCAGGTGGTGGTGCGCGATGCCAAGACGGGCGACGACCTCACGCGCAGCATCCTGCTGCAGATCATTCTGGAGGAAGAGGCGGGCGGGGCGCCCATGTTCAGCGAGGCGGTGCTGGCCAACATCATCCGTTTCTACGGCCACGCCATGCAGGGATTCATGGGGGCTTACCTGGAGAAGAACGTGCAGGCCTTCACCGATGTGCAGGCCAAGCTGGCCGAGCAGTCGCAGAGCGTCACGCCCGAGATGTGGGCGCGCTTCATGAATCTGCAGTCGCCCATGCTCAAGGGCATGATGGGCAGCTATGTGGAGCAGTCGCAATCCATGCTGACCCAGATGCAGGAACAGATGCAAAAGCAGACGGAGCAGATGCTGGGGGCGTTCGGAATCAAGAGATAGCCCCCCTGAGTCGCCTGCGGCGCCTTCCCCCCAGGGGGACGCCGCCCCTGCGGCGGGGCGGCCCTTGCACGGCGGCACTGGTATGGGGCGCGCCAGGCGCAGACGCCCAGGCCGATCAGAAATCAGGCTGTAGATGGGTTGCACCCACCTCCAGTGGCGGAACTGGGACAATACGGGGTTATGAGCGAAGCACTCTCCCCCACGAAAACCCCCAAAGTCGGATTTGTCAGCCTGGGCTGCCCCAAGGCGCTGACCGATTCCGAACTCATCCTCACGCAGCTGAGCGCCGAGGGATATGAAACCTCCAAGACCTTCCAGGGTGCGGACCTGGTCATCGTCAACACCTGCGGCTTCATTGACGACGCGGTGAAGGAAAGCCTGGACACCATCGGCGAGGCGCTGGCCGAGAACGGCAAGGTGATCGTGACCGGCTGCCTGGGCGCCCGCGAGGCTGAGGGTGGCGGCAACATGGTGCGCCAGATGCACCCCAGCGTGCTGGCCGTGACGGGCCCCCACGCCACGCAAGAGGTGATGGACGCCGTCCACCTCAACCTGCCCAAGCCGCACGATCCGTTCATCGACCTGGTGCCCGGCAGTTTTGGCGTGGCGGGCGTCAAGCTCACGCCCAAGCACTACGCTTACCTCAAGATCAGCGAGGGCTGCAACCACCGCTGCACGTTCTGCATCATCCCGTCGATGCGCGGCGACCTGGTGTCGCGCCCGATTGGCGACGTGCTGAGCGAGGCCAAGGCGCTGTTCGAAGGCGGTGTGAAGGAACTGCTCGTCATCAGCCAGGACACCTCGGCCTACGGCGTGGATGTGAAGTACCGCACCGGCTTCTGGGACGGCAAGCCCGTGAAGACGCGCATGCTGGAGCTGGTGCAGACGCTGGGCGAGATCGCCGAGCCCTATGGCGCCTGGGTGCGCCTGCACTACGTTTACCCGTACCCCAGCGTGGACGAGGTCATCCCGCTCATGGCCACCGGCAAGGTGCTGCCCTACCTGGACGTGCCCTTCCAGCACAGCCATCCTGATGTGCTCAAGCGCATGAAGCGTCCGGCCAGCGGCGAGCGCAATCTGGAGCGCATCCTGCGCTGGCGCGAGGCCTGCCCCGAGCTGGTCATCCGCAGCACCTTCATTGCGGGCTTTCCGGGCGAGACCGAGAAAGAATTTCAACACCTGCTCGACTTCGTGCGCGAGGCGCAGATCGACCGCGCGGGCTGCTTTGCCTACAGCGACGTGAACGGCGCTGCTGCCAACGAGCTGCCCGGCATGCTGCCCATGGAAGTGCGCGAAGAGCGCCGCGCCCGCTTCATGGCCGTGGCCGAAGAGGTGTCGGTGGCCCGCCTGCAGCGCCGCGTGGGCGCCACCATGCAGGTGCTGGTAGACCACGCCCCCGCCCTGGGCCGCAAGGGTGGCGTGGGCCGCACCTATGCCGATGCCCCCGAGATCGACGGCACCGTGCAACTGCTGCCGCCGGAAAAAATCAGCAAGCAACTCAAGGTGGGCGAGTTCACGCGCGCGCGCATCGTGGGCGTGCAGGGGCATGACCTGGTGGCGTTGCCCATCTGATTGCTCCTGAAATGTGAGCTGACAGCGCTTTATGGATAAGCGCTGAAGCGGTTTTTGGCTTGAATTCCCTGTGGCGCTGAGCAGCCATCGCTGCCAGGCGCCGAGGGGCTGCGGACCCCGTTCGTTTATGCTTTTGCCGCCCACACCCTCCGGGCGGCATCACTTGACGAGGACAGCATCATGGGTCTTATCCAGGCGGCGGTTGGTTCCATTGGCGGCGCGCTCGCCGATCAGTGGAAGGATTTTTATACGGTGCCGGACGGCTTGCCCTCCACCGCCGCACTGTTCGCCGCCGTGCCGCGCGGCACCAATGCGGGCCGGGGCTCCAACACCCGGGCATCGTCCAACATCATCACCAACGGCTCGCGCATCGTCGTGCCCGAGGGCTACGGGCTGCTGCTGATGCAGGATGGTGCCATCACGGGCTTTGTGGCCGAGCCGGGCGGCTACGAGTGGAACTCGAACGACCTCAACTCCAAATCCATCTTCTTTGACGGCGGCTTTGTCGAGCCGCTCATCCGCCAGAGCTGGGAGCGCTTCAAGTTCGGCGGCCAGCCGGGCTCGCAGCAGGCCGCGTTCTTCGTCTCGCTCAAAGAGCTGCCGGACAACCGCTTCGGCACGCAGTCCGAGATCTACTGGGACGACGGCTACCTGAACGCGCAGGTCGGCGCCATCACGCGCGGCAGCTACACGCTCAAGATCGTGGACCCGATCTTGTTCGTGAAGAACTTCGTGCCCGCCGCGTACCTGCAGCCCGGCCAGGTGTTTGACTTCACCGACCTCGACAACGCTGCGGCCAGCCAGCTGTTCAACGAGGTGGTGGGCTCGCTCGCGCCGGCCTTCAGCCTGTACACCAACGACCCGGCCAAGGGCAACCGCATCACCAAGATCCAGCAGGACGCGGTGGGCTTTGCGCAAAGCCTCTCGGCCGTGGTCGAGAACGCCTACCAGTGGCGGTCGGACCGGGGCCTGGTGATTGCCAAGACGGCCATCGTCTCCATCGAATACGACGCCAACACCAAGGAACTGCTCAAGACCGTGCAGCGCGCCGATGCGCTGTCGGGCGCGCGCGGCAACTCCAACCTGCAGGCCTCGGTGGCCCAGGGCATCCAGTCGGCCGGGCAGAACGCCGGCGTGGGCGGCCTGATGGGCATGGGCATTGCCACCGGCGGGCTGGGTGGGCTGGCGGGCCTTCAGCAGCCCGTTGCACCCGCACCAGCGCCCGCCGCCGCAGCCCCGGCGGCCGACGACCCTGTGGCCAAGCTCACGCGGGCCAAGCAGATGCTGGATGCGGGCCTGATCACGCAGGCCGATTACGACGCAGTCAAGGCCAAGGCCCTGGGGCTGTGACCACGCCGCCGCTGCCCACAGGCCCCGGCTCGCCGCAAGACGTGCCGCCTGCGCCCGGGGCGTTCCCGCTGGACCCGTCCACGCTGCCCGAGCCGATCCGCGACGAGCTGACCGCGCCCGACCCCGCCGCTATCGACACGGCCTCCAAGGAGCTGAAGGACGGCCTCAACCACTGCCCCAAGTGCGGCTCCACCGAGATCCGCCAGCGCGCCGGCACCGACCAGCTGGTCTGCCTGTTCTGCCGCCACCAGTGGACGGCCGCGCGCGTCGAGGAGGCGTTTGGCCTGGGGGAGGGCATCGACCAGCTGCGCGGCACGCAGATCGCCTCGGGCGCCCAGAACATCAGCGCCGACGCGGCCAGCCTGCGCACCTTCCAATGCACGGGCTGCGGCGCCGAGGTGGTGGTCAACACCGACACCGCCATGACCGCGCGCTGCCACTGGTGCCGCCATGTGCTGGGCGTCAACGAGCAGATCGACAACGGCGCGGTGCCCGATGCGGTGCTGCCGTTTCACATCAAGAAGGACGACGCGGTGGCGCGCATCCGCCAGTTTGTGGGCAAGCGCCAGATGTTTGCGCTCAAGGCGTTCAAGCAAGAGTTCACCCCCGACAACGTGCTGGGCGTGTACCTGCCTTACATGGTGGTGGACGCCAACGTGAGCGCCGACGTGGCCGGATTTGGCGAGGTGGAGACGCGCCGCTACACGCGCGGCGAGGGCAAAGACCAGAAGACGTACTACGACGCCGATGTGTACCACCTGCAGCGGCACGTGGATTTCACGGTGGACGACCTGACGCTCGAATCCAGCGAGAAGCGCGGCAACCTGGACACGCGCGCCAACACCCACAACGTCATCAACACCATCCTGCCGTTCGACACCAAGAACGCGGTGAAGTGGAACGCCTCGTACCTGGTCGGCTACACGTCCGAAAAACGCGACCGCGACGTGGACCACCTGAGCCCGCGCCTGGAAGACCAGCTGCTGTCCATCGCTCGCGCGCAGGTCCACTCGTCCGTGCACCGCTATGGCCGTGGCGTGCGCTGGGAGCAAGAGCACATCGACGTGCACGGCACACGCTGGGTGGCCATGTACCTGCCGGTGTGGCTGTATTCGTACCAGGAAGGCGGCAAGGGCGGCATGCTGCACTACATCGCGGTGAACGGCCGCACAGGCGAAACCATGGGCAGCGTGCCGGTGCAGCAATGGAAGCTCATCACTGCGGCCCTGACGGTCGGCACGTTGGTCGAAGGCGTCGCTCTCTGGCTTATCGGACGTTGATACGACGGTGAAAGGACGGTGAACCCGATGGACGGAGACGGCATCTTGATCCTGCTGGCCCTCGGGCCGGCCAGCGCGGTGGGGCTGTACTGGCTGCTGTACCGCTACTACCGCAACACCGACAAGTCGCACGGCTTCGAGCATGAAACGCATGTCGTCGCCCAGCCCATCTTGGGCGCCGAGGCCGACCGCAAGGTCGATGAAATCCGCGGCACGCAGGACACCAGCATCCGTGGCAACAACGTGGCCGACTACCGCCGGCGCGTGCGGCGCGCCAACCCCGGCTGACGCAACGTGCCGCACCATGAAAAAAGGCTTCCCGAGGGAAGCCTTTTGGCTGCGGGGCACGGCAGTGCCCGGAGGTGGTTTACACGCGCTTGCGGTATTCGCCGGTGCGGGTGTCGATTTCGATCTTGTCGCCTTGGCTGACGAACAGGGGCACAGGCACTTCAAAGCCGGTGGCGATCTTGGCGGGCTTCATGACCTTGCCGGAGGTGTCGCCCTTCACGGCGGGTTCCGTCCAGGTGATTTCGCGCTCGACGCTGGTGGGCAGTTCGACCGAGATGGCCTTGCCGTCGTAGAACACCACTTCAAGGGCCATGCCGTCTTCCAGGTAGTTCAGCGCGTCGCCCATGTTTTCGGCTTCGACTTCGTACTGGTTGTATTCGGTGTCCATGCACACGTACATGGGGTCGGCGAAGTACGAATAGGTGCAATCCTTCTTGTCCAGGATCACGTTGTCGATCTTGTCGTCGGCCTTGAACACGATTTCGGTGCCGAAGTTGCCGATCAGGCTCTTGAGCTTCATGCGCACGGTGGCTGCGCCGCGGCCGCCACGGGCGTATTCGGTCTTCAGGACCACCATGGGGTCCTTGCCGTGCATGATGACGTTGCCGGCGCGGATTTCTTGAGCGATTTTCATAGCGAGTTGCTTGGGTTGGGGCCGCTCAACGTGCGTGCGGGCAAACCGGCTGATCGGATCGGCTGGCTGCGCGCGTGGGCATGTACCGCGGCGAAAGTGCGCAGGGCGGGGGCACGGGGCGTGCCAAGCCTGATTTGCGCAAAGCCTCGGATTTTACCGTTTTTCGGCGACAAACCCCAAAAGTTGTGCGACGAGGCTGCCTTGCGCCAGCAGGCGGCTGCGGGCGTTCTCCACGCACCGCGTCCACTCGTCCAGGGTGGCCGCATCGGGCCAATGCAGCGGGCGGCTGTCGATGCCGTTCCAGGTGGCGTGAAACTGCCGCAGTGACGCGGGGGCCTGCAGCCAGTCGAGAAACGCGTAGAGCTTGTCGTGGTGGGCGTCGTCGTGCTGCGGGTAGATGTGCCACACGAGCGCGCGGCCCGCCCACAGCGCGCGCACCAGCGAATCCTCGCCCCGCACGGCGTTCAGGTCGCAGGCCCACAGCATGGCGTCAAACGCGGCCTGCGGGCGATGGGGCAGGTATGAAATGGATAGCTGCCCGCGCTGTGTGGACAAGCGCTGCGGGGCATTTTGACGGTGCCCGCCTTCGTCTTCATCCGCCGCGCCGCGCAGCGCCGCCCGCACGGCGGCGGCCGGGCGGCCGGGCGCCACCAGCAGTTCGGTGGGCACCGCCTCGCACTGCTGCAGCAGTTCGGGCAAGGCCGCCGGCTCATAGCAGAACAGCGACACCCAGCGCGTGCCCGGCACCTCTTCGCCCAGGCCATAACGGGCCCGGTGTGCGGCGCGCCACGCACGGGGGTCGAAGGCATGGCGTTCATCCACCAGCCCGGGCTCGCGCAGCAGCCCGCCCGTGGCCGGCGTGAAGCCGGGGTAGAAGAACCACCGCGTCCAGCCTGCGGCAGGGCCCGAGAAAATGGGCGAGGGCAGGCGGTGGTTGCGCTCCACATAGGCCTCGGCAGACAGGTATTCCAGGTTGATCCACACCGGTTGAGACTGTTTTTGGCCCTCAGCGCTTATCTGGTAAGCGCTGTAGGCTATGAATTCAGGAGCAATCTCACAGCCGAAGGCTTCCACCATCACATCCGGTGGCGGCGCGTCCGGGCCGGGCGGCGGCGCGTTCCAGGGGCGCACCTCCACGCCCTCGCAACCCTCGGGGGCCATCCATTGCAGCGCAGATGCATCGTCCACCCACAGCCGCACGCGGTGGCCGAGGGCCGCCAGTTGGGCCACCAGCCGCCAGCACACGCCGATGTCGCCAAAGTTGTCGATCACCCGGCAGAACACATCCCACTGCAGAGGGGGCAGGCGATGCGTCATGGCGCTGTGGGCTGCGCCCGCAGGTGCTCGACCAGCAGGCGCGCCACGGTGGAGAGCGATTCTTCGGACCGCACGCACAGCGCCAGCCGCCGCTGCGCCCAGGGCTCGTTCAGCGACACGGTGCGGAGGTTGAGCGTGCCCTGGTACAGCCGGGCGCTGCCGCGCGGCAGCACGCCCACGCCCAGCCCGGCGTTGACCATCAGGCACAGCGCGTCGTAGCTGGTGACCTGGATGCGCAGGCGCAGCGGCAGGCCGGTGGCGGCCGCTGCACGGATGAGCTGCTTGTTGATGGCGCTGCCCGGGTGCGCGCCCACAAAGTCGTAAGGCAGGGCGTCGGTCAGCGGCACGGACTTGCGCCGCGCAAGCGCGTGGCCCGTGGGCACGACCAGCACCAGCTCGTCCGTGCGGTAGGGCAGCAGCGTCACGCGCTCGCCGTAGTGGCCTTCGTTCAGGATGCCCACGTCCGCCGCGTTCTCGGCCACCGACTGCGCAATCGCGCTGCTGATCTGCTCCTGCAGCCGCACGTCCACCTGCGGGTGCAGCGCCATGAAGCTCTGCAGCCCCGCGGGCAAGAACTGCGTGATGGCCGAGATGTTGGCGACCACACGCACATGGCCGCGCACGCCGGTGCCGTACTCGCGCATCTGGGTGGCGATGCCGTCCAGGTCGTTGAGCACGCCGCGCGCCAGGTGCAGCAGCGCAAACGCGGCGGCGGTGGGCTCGGTGCCCTTGTTGCTGCGCGTGAACAAGGCCACGCGCAGCGTTTCTTCCAGATCTGCCAGGCGGCGGCTGACCGCCGAGGCCGCCATGTGCTCGCGCGCCGCAGCCGCAGCGATGGTGCTTTCCTCCATCACGGCCACAAAAAGGCGCAGGGAGACGGGGTCGAGTTTCATGGGCATGGATGGTAGCAAGCCGCCATGCCCGTTTGCGATGGCAGCTTCGTGCTTGAGCGATTTACGGCCCGGGTCCCGCTCCGCATCATTCGCGCCAACAGGCAGAGGTTGATGGTCTTTGGTGGATGGTCTTTTGCGCCCTCACTAGCCGTGTGGGCGGATGGCGGCCAGGCCAGGCGTAACGCCTCGCGCGGCCCGGCGTGATCGACTGCGGCGCCGCCGCAGGCTTTGACGTTCGCCATTGAAATTTGCCTTCGCATCACCCCTTGCAGGAGACACACCACCCCATGGATTCCATTGCTTCCCCCGCCGCACTGCAAGGCGTGCGCGTCATCGAAATGGGCCAGCTCATTGCCGGCCCCTTCTGCGGCAAGACGCTGGGCGAGTTCGGTGCCGAGGTCATCAAGATCGAGGCCCCCGCCGACCCCGAGCGGCCCCACGCGCCCGGAGGCGACCCGCTGCGCAACTGGCGCATGATCAAAGAAGGCACGTCCGTCTGGTGGCAGGTGCAGTCGCGCAACAAGCGCTCGGTGGCGCTGGACCTGCGCCAGAAGGAGGGCCAGGACATCGCCCGCCGCCTGATCGCCGACGCCGACGTGCTGATCGAAAACTTCCGCCCCGGCACGCTGGAGGGCTGGGGCATGTCGCCCGAAGAGCTGCACGCGCTCAACCCCGGCCTCGTGATGCTGCGCATCTCGGGCTACGGCCAGACCGGGCCTTACCGCGACCTGCCGGGCTTTGGCGCCATCGGCGAAGCCATGGGCGGCCTGCGCCACCTGACGGGCGAGCCCGGCCGGGTGCCGGTGCGCGTGGGTGTGTCCATCGGCGACACGCTGGCCGCGCTGCACGGCGCCATCGGCGTGCTCACGGCGCTGTACCACCGCAAGGTCAACGGCGGCCAGGGCCAGGTGATTGACGTGGCCCTGCACGAAGCGGTGTTCAACGTGATGGAAAGCCTGATTCCTGAATACAGCGCCTTTGGTGCGGTGCGCGAGGCCGCAGGCAGCGCGCTGCCGGGCATTGCACCGAGCAACGCCTATCCGTGCACCGACGGCTGGGTGCTGGTGGCGGGCAATGGCGACAGCATCTTCAAGCGGTTGATGGAGGCGATTGGCAGGCCCGACCTGGGCGCCGCGCCCGACCTGGCCCACAACACCGGCCGCGTGGCGCGCGTGGAAGAAATCGACGCGGCCATTGGCGCCTGGAGCGCGCAGCGCACGGTGCAGCAGGTGCTCGATGCCCTCGGCGCCGCCCGCGTGCCCGCCGGCAAGGTCTACACCGCCCGGGACATCGCCGAAGACCCGCACTACCGCGCCCGCGACATGCTGCTGACCCAGCAGACCCGCGACGGCTACACGGTCGAGGTGCCGGGCATCGTGCCCAAGCTCTCGGGCACGCCGGGCAGCATCCGCAGCAGCGCGCCGCATTTGGGCGATGACACGGATGCCGTGCTGGCCGAGGCCGGGCTCACGGCCGATCAGATCGCGCTGTTGCGCCGCAAAGGGGTGATCCAGTGACGCGGATTTGCTTCCGATCCCCCAGAACCGTTCGGGCTGAGCTTGTCGAAGCCTGGCGCGGCGCTTCGACAAGCTCAGCGTGAACGGACTTCGTATTTTTTGAAAGCATATTGGTATGAGTTCGTCCAACACCATTTGGCAGGGCGCAGGCCGCCGCATCCACCTGCAGGAAGTAGGCCTGCGCGACGGCCTGCAGATGGAGAAGGCCTTTGTGCCCACGGCCGACAAGATCGCGCTGTGCGATGCCCTGTCTGCCGCAGGCCTGTCCAAGATCGAGGTGACGTCGTTCACTTCGCCCACGGCCATCCCTGCGCTCAAGGACGCCGAGATCGTGATGCGCGAAATCACGCGCCGCCCGGGCACGGTCTACACCGCGTTGGTGCCCAACCTGCGCGGCGCCGAGCGCGCCATCGAGTCGCGCACCGACGAACTGAACCTGGTGATGTCGGTGAGCAGTACGCACAACATCGCCAACCTGCGCATGACGCAGGAACAATCGTTCGCGGCGCTCGCGCAGGTGATTGCCCTGGCGCAGGGTGCCTCGGTGGCCGTCAATGTGTCGCTGTCCTGCGTGTTTGGCTGCCCCATGGAGGGCGATGTGCCCGAGGCGCAGGTGTTCGGCTGGGTGCAGCGCTTTGTGGACTTGGGCGTGCGCGGCATCACGCTGTGCGACACCACGGGCATGGCCCACCCCGCGCAGGTGCACGCGCTCACGGCAGCGGCGCGCGCGCGCTGGCCCGGGGTGGAGTTCACCCTGCATTTCCACAACACGCGCGGCATGGGTCTGGCCAATGTGCTGGCGGCCATCGACGCAGGGGCCGACCGGTTCGATGCCTCGCTGGGCGGCCTGGGCGGCTGCCCCTACGCCCCCGGCGCGTCGGGCAACGTCTGCAGCGAGGAGGTAGCCCACGCGCTCGACTGCATGGGCTATGACACCGGGGTCGATCTGGCGCAACTGACGCAGGCGGCCCTGCGCTTGCCCGCGCTCATCGGGCACGACATTCCCAGCCAGATCGCCAAGGCCGGCCCGCGGCTGGCGCTGCACCCGGTGCCTGCGGATTTCGACGCCATCCGCACGCGGGCGCTGGCGCGCTGAGCCCCGCACAAAGCCTTTCTTCACCACAACGACAGGAGACAACCCCATGACCCGCTTCCCCACGGTATCCCGCCGCATCTTCACGGCCGCGGTGCTGTGCTGCGCCAGCCTTGCGGCGGCCGCGCAAGACAAGTACCCGTCCAAGCCCATCACCCTGGTGGTGCCCCAGGCCGCCGGCGGCGCCAACGACGCCATCGCGCGCGTGGTGGCGCAAAAGCTGGGCGAGCAACTGGGCCAGAGCGTGGTGGTGGACAACCGGCCCGGCGCCGGCGGCACGCTGGCCACTGCGGCCACGGCCCGCGCGCGCAACGACGGCTATACGCTGCTGCTGACGTCCGACAGCGCGCAAGTGGTCGGCCCTGCGCTGTACAAGAACCCGGGTTTCGACCCTGTGAAGGACTTCGCCCCCGTCGCGCCCATTGCCACGGCGGGCTATGTGCTGGTGGCGCACCCGTCGTTCCCGGGCAACACGGTGGCCGAGCTGGTATCGCTGGCCAAGGCCAGCCCGGGCAAATACTCCATCGCCTCGGCCGGCAACGGCACGCTGAACCACCTGATCGGCGAGATGCTGCAAAAGGCGGCCGGCATTCAACTGCAGCACATCCCCTACAAGGGCTCGGCCGCCGCCGCCACCGACGTGGTGGGCGGGCAGGTGCCGCTGTCGGTGCAAAGCCTGCCGTCGGCCATTGCGTTCATCAAGGCCGGCAAGCTCAAGGTGCTGGGCGTGGTCAACGAAAAGCGCGTGGCCGCGCTGCCCGACGTGCCCACCATTGGCGAGACCCTGAAGGGCTTTGGCCAGGCGCCCTGGTACGCGCTGTTTGCCCCTGCGGGCACGCCCGCGCCCATCGTCGCGCAGCTGCAGGCCGAGGTGGCCCGCGCGCTGGAGCACAAGGACGTGGTGGAGAAGCTGGCTGCCGTGGGCTGCGAGCCCTTCAAGGGCACCGCCGTGCAGTTGGGCGCCCTGGTGCAGGCCGACCTGCCCAAGTGGAGCCGCGTGGTCAAGGACACCGGCGCCACCGTGGACTGACCCGCCCCATTTCCTTTTCTTTTTCTTCCCTGGCAACAACACCCACAACGGAGACAACGCGTGACCCTGAACCGCAAACAATTCAACGCCCTGGCCCTCGCCGCCCTGGCCGCAGGGCTGGTCGGCAATGCTGCCGCCCAAGCCGCCTACCCCAGCAAGACCGTGACCATGGTGGTGCCCACCGCCGCCGGCGGCACCACCGACCTGTCGGCCCGCATGCTGGCGCAGGCCCTGGGGCCGGTGCTGGGCCAGTCGGTGGTGGTGGACAACAAGGGCGGCGGCAACGGCAACATTGCTGCCAGCATCGTCAAGCGCGCAGACGCCGACGGCCACACGCTGTTCATGCAGTACTCGGGCTACCACGTCATCTCGCCCCACATCACCAAGCAAAAGCAGTGGGAGCAGGGTGACTTCCAGCCCGTGGCCAATGTCATCTCGGCCCCGCAGATCATCGTGGTGCGGGCCGACCTGCCGATGAAGACGCTGCCCGAGCTGATCGCCTACGCCAAGGCCAACCCCGGCAAGCTCAATTACGCCTCGTCCGGCAACGGATCGCTGCAGCATGTGACCGGCGCCATGCTGGAGCAGCAGGGCGGCATCAAGATGGTGCACGTGCCCTACAAGGGCACCGGCCCCGCGCTGCAGGACCTGCTGGGCGGCCAGGTGGACCTGACCTTTGGCACCGCGCCGCCCTTTATGCCCCACATCGCCAGCGGCAAGCTGCGCGTGCTGGCGGTGACCGGCAAGGAGCGCCTGCCCAGCCTGCCCGACGTGCCCACCACCGCCGAGGCGGGCTACCCTGGCGTCAACGCCACGTCGTGGTTTGCGGTGTTCGTGCCCGCCGCCGTGCCCAAGCCCGTGTTGGACAAGCTCACCGCCGACATCCGCACCGTGGTGCAAAGCCCGGCCTTCAAGCAGAAGGCGCAGGAGCAGGGCGCCACGGCCGACTACCAAAGTCCGCAGCAACTGGGCGACAAGGTGAAGGCAGACCTGGCCGGCTGGGCCACGGTGGTGAAGACTTCGAAGATCGAAGCCGAATAAATTCAAGCAAAAATGGCCGCCAGCGCTTACTGGATAAGCGCTGATTGCTATTTTTTTGATAGTTTTCGGGCCGTGAGGTGCGCCGGGCCACAATACCCGCCATGTCCCATTCCGACGAACTGCTGGCACAGGTGGCCGCGCTGCCCGCGCTGCCCGGCGTCTACCGCTATTTCGACGCCCAGGGCGCGCTGCTCTATGTGGGCAAGGCGCGGCACCTCAAGCGGCGCGTGTCCAGTTACTTCACCAAGAACCATGGAGGCACGCGCATCGGCCACATGGTCAGCAAGATCGCGCGCATGGAAACCACCGTGGTGCGCTCGGAGGCCGAGGCGCTGCTGCTGGAGAACAACCTCATCAAGACGTTGAACCCCAAGTTCAACATCCTGTTCCGCGACGACAAGAGCTACCCCTATCTCAAGATCACCGGCACGCCGGGCGCCCACACGCGTGGCGAGGCGCCGGGCCAGGTGTTTCCGCGCATGGCCTACTACCGCGGCGCGGTGGACAAGAAGCACCGCTATTTCGGCCCCTACCCGAGCGCCTGGGCCGTCAAGGAAACCATTCAGCTGCTGCAGAAGGTGTTTCGCCTGCGCACCTGCGAGGACACCGTGTTTGCCAACCGCACGCGGCCCTGCCTGCTCTTCCAGATCAAGCGCTGCACCGGGCCGTGTGTCGACCTGATCTCGCCCGAGGCGTATGCAGCCGATGTGCAGCATGCCGAGGCGCTGCTGCGCGGCGAGACGCAGGAGCTGCTGCAGGCGCTGGAGCGGCGCATGATGGCTCACTCCGAAAAGCTCGAATTCGAGCAGGCGGCCGAGGTGCGCAACCAGATCCAGGCGCTGTCGCGCGTGCTGCACCAGCAGTCCATCGAGACCGCCGACGACAAGGATGTGGACATCCTGGCCGTGCGGGTACAGGGCGGGCGCGCCTGCGTGAACCTGGCCATGGTGCGCGGCGGGCGGCACCTGGGCGACCGGCCTTACTTTCCGGTGCATGTGGAAGACGCGGCCGCCGTGTTTGAAGAAGAGGGCGAGGAGGCGCCGGGCGGTGCAGCCGCCGCCCCGGCGCGGCCGGTAGAAGCGCTGGTGCTGGAGGCCTTCATCGCCCAGCACTACATCGGCGTGCCGGTGCCCCCCGTGCTGGTGACCAGCGTGCCGGTGGACAAGGCGCTGATGGAGGCCCTGTCGGACCAGGCCGGCCTGCGCGTGAATGCCATCCACCAGCCCCGCGAGCAGCGCCGCGCGTGGCTGGACATGGCGCAGAAGAACGCCGACCTGCAGCTGGCCCGCCTGCTGGCAGAAGAAGGCTCGCAGCAGGCCCGCACCCGCGCCCTGGCCGAGGCGCTGGACCTGCCGCCCGAAGACCTGGAGCAGCTCACCATCGAGTGCTTCGACATCTCGCACACGGCGGGCGAATCCACGCAGGCCTCGTGCGTGGTGTTCCATCACCACAAGATGCAAAGCAGCGAGTACCGCCGCTACAAGATCGAAGGCATCACCGGCGGCGACGACTATGCGGCCATGCGCCAGGTGCTCACGCGCCGCTACAGCAAGGTGGCCGAGGCCGCGCGCGAGGCGGGCGGCATCGACTTTGCCGCGCCGCCGCCGCCAGATACCGAGGCGGCGGCAGGCGCCGTCAAGCCCAAGGGCGTGGCCCGCCTGCCCGACCTGGTGCTGATCGATGGCGGCAAGGGCCAGGTGGGCATCGCGCGCGAAGTGTTCACCGCGCTGGGGCTGGACCTGACCCGCATCGTGGGTGTCGAGAAAGGCGAGGGCCGCAAGGTGGGCCTCGAAGAGCTGGTGTTTGCCGACGGCCGCGAAAAGATCTACCTGGGCAAGGACTCGGCCGCGCTGATGCTGGTGGCGCAGATCCGCGACGAGGCGCACCGCTTCGCCATCACCGGCATGCGCGCAGCGCGCGCCAAAGTGCGTGTGGGCGGTGGCCAGCTGGAGGAAATCCCCGGCGTGGGGCCCAAGAAGCGCGCGCGGCTGCTGCAGCGATTTGGCGGCGTGCGCGGCGTGGCATCGGCCAGCGTGGAAGACCTGGCCACGGTGGAAGGCATCTCGCGCGACCTGGCGGAAGAGATTTATCGCGCACTGCGCTGAAACGCTTTGATTTCCACCCCGGCCGCGCCCGCGTGGCATGACACAATCGCCGCCATGTTCTGGACGATCCCCACCCTGATGACCTGGACGCGCATCGTCGCGATACCTTTGATCGTGGGGGTGTTCTACGCGCCGCTGGACCCGGCCATGCGCAACCTCATCGCCACGGTGATGTTCATCGTGTTCGCCGCCACCGACTGGCTGGATGGCTACTTGGCCCGCAAGCTCAACCAGACCTCGTCGTTCGGCGCCTTCCTCGACCCGGTGGCCGACAAGTTCCTGGTGTGTGCATCGCTCTTGGTGCTGGTGCATCTGCAGCGCGCCGATGTGTTTGTGGCGCTCATCATCATCGGGCGCGAGATCGCCATCTCGGCCCTGCGCGAATGGATGGCGCAGATCGGCGCCAGCAAGAGCGTGGCGGTGCACATGATCGGCAAGGTGAAGACCACGGTGCAGATGGTGGCCATCCCTTTTCTGCTGTACGACGGGCGCCTGTTTGGCCGCATCGACACGGGCGTGTGGGGCACCTGGCTGATCTGGCTGTCTGCGGTGCTCACCGTGTGGTCGATGGTGTACTACCTGCAGAAGGCGCTGCCCGAGATCCGGGCTCGGGTCAAATAGATCATTTCAAGCATTTTGTGCCGCTAGCGCTTGCTGGAT
Source organism: Paracidovorax sp. MALMAid1276 (assembly GCF_049198005.1). Taxonomy (NCBI): domain Bacteria; kingdom Pseudomonadati; phylum Pseudomonadota; class Betaproteobacteria; order Burkholderiales; family Comamonadaceae; genus Paracidovorax; species Paracidovorax sp. MALMAid1276. The sequence continues at coordinate 27,752 of NZ_JBMIRS010000173.1, forward strand.
AATCGCTGGCAGCTATATTTTCAGGAGCGTTCGAGATGGCAAAGCACCGCATCGCCGTGGTGGCTGGCGACGGCATCGGCAAGGAAGTCATGCCCGAGGGCCTGCGCGTGATGGACGCCGCAGCGCGCAAGTTCGGCATCGACCTGCAGTTCGACCATTTCGATTTCTCGAGCTGGGACTACTACGAGAAGCACGGCAAGATGCTGCCCGACAACTGGAAGGACCAGATCGGCGGCCACGAAGCCATCTACTTTGGTGCCGTAGGCTGGCCCGAGAAGATTGCCGACCATGTCTCGCTATGGGGTTCGCTGCTGCTGTTCCGCCGCGAGTTCGACCAGTACATCAACCTGCGTCCCGCGCGCCTCATGCCGGGCGTGATCGCGCCCGTGGTGCGTCGCGACGGCAGCCCGCGCCTGCCCGGCGAGATCGACATGATGATCGTGCGCGAGAACACCGAGGGCGAATACTCGAGCATCGGCGGGCGCATGTACGAAGGCACGCCGCGCGAGATCGTGATGCAGGAGACGGTGATGTCGCGCCATGGCGTGGACCGCGTGCTCAAGTTCGCCTTCGAGCTGGCCCAGTCGCGCCCCAAGAAGCACCTGACCAGCGCCACCAAGTCCAACGGCATCGCCATCACCATGCCCTACTGGGACGAGCGCGTGGCCGAGATGGCCCGGGCCTATCCCGACGTGAAGGTGGACAAGTTCCACATCGACATCCTCTCCGCCCACTTCGTGCAGCGGCCCGACTTCTTCGATGTGGTGGTGGCCAGCAACCTGTTCGGCGACATCCTGTCGGACCTGGGCCCCGCATGCACCGGCACCATCGGCATCGCGCCCAGCGCCAACCTCAATCCCACGCGCAGCATGCCCTCGCTGTTCGAGCCCGTGCACGGCTCGGCGCCCGACATCGCAGGACAGGGCATCGCCAATCCCATCGGCCAGATCTGGTGCGGCGCGATGATGCTCGACTTCCTGGGCTACCGCGCCGCGCACGACGCCGTGCTGGGTGCCATTGAAGCCGTGCTCGACCCCGCCGCCGGCGGCCCGCGCACCCCGGACCTGGGCGGCAAAGCGACAACGCAGGACCTGGGCGTTGCCATTGCAAGCGTGCTGTAAGAAAGCCGCAAACAGCCCGCGCGCCCGCGCCAATCGTGGAGTGTCAATACGGAATGCTGCCCATACGGCGCGCATGAGACAAAAGCGCCTTGCGTGCCCGGCCAGCCAAGGAAATGCGAATAGAATTCATCACGACGCTGCCGCAAAACAGCGTGTTGTATTGACACCCGGAAACTCGATGGCTTTAATCTGATGCAGCAGCACCTGCTGTGTATGCCAGTCATTCCCCCGTCCGAACCCCACCAGCCCAGCGGGCTGCGCTTTTTGACGTGTGAAGGCCAGATATCCGCGAGACATTCCTTCAACTCTTTTCCGAGAGGCTTCTTGTGAACAAAACCGAACTGATTGAGCACATCGCTAACAACGCCGACATCTCCAAGGCCGCTGCTGCGCGTGCCCTGGAATCCACGATCGAGGCAGTCAAGAAGACCCTGAAGAAGGGCGGCACCGTATCGCTCGTCGGTTTCGGCACCTTCGCTGTGGGCAAGCGCGCCGCCCGCACCGGTCGCAATCCCCGCACCGGCGATACGATTAAAATCAAAGCTGCTAAAGTTCCGAAGTTTCGTCCTGGCAAGGCGTTGAAAGACGCCTTGAACTGAGGATCAGTTTAGGTGGGGTCCTTAGCTCAGTTGGTAGAGCGGCTCCTTTACACGGAGTAGGTCGGCGGTTCGAGACCGTCAGGACCCACCACCACCGAACAAAGGCGAACGCAAGTTCGCCTTTTGTTTTTTTGTCTTCTGAAAGATCGACCATGTTTGAATCCATCCGCAAGCACTCCAAGATCGTGATGATCTTCTTGTTCTTGCTGATCATTCCTTCGTTTGTGCTGGTGGGCATCGATAGCAACTACTTCTCTGAAAAGAGCCCGGTGGTGGCGCGCGTGGATGGAAACAACATCAACCAGACCGAGTGGGACAACGCGCACCGCATCGAGACCGACCGCCGGCGCGCCCAGTCCCCCACGGTCGATCCCAAGCTGCTCGATTCTGCGCAGGCGCGCTATGCCACGCTGGAGCGCCTGGTGCGCGACCGCGTGATGGCTGCAGCAGCGCGCGACATGCATCTGGTCACCACGGACGCGCGGCTTGCGCGCAGCCTGAACGACATTCCCGCCATCGCTGGCCTCAAGCGCGCGGACGGCACGCTGGACGCCGAGGCCTATCGCGCTCTGGTGGGCGCGCAGGGCCTGACGCCCGAAGGCTTTGAAGCCAACGTGCGGCGTGACCTCTCGGTGAGCCAGGTCATGGGCGGCGTGATGAACTCGGTGTTTGCGACCGATGCACAGATCAAGCTCGCGCTCGATCCGCTGTACCAGCGCCGCGAGATCCAGGTGGCGCGCTTCAACCAGGCCGACTTCGCCTCCAAGGTTTCGCCGACCGATGCCGATCTGGAGACCTATTACAAGGCCCATCCCGCGCAGTTCCAGCAGACCGAGCAGGCTGCGGTGGAGTATGTGGTGCTGGACGTCGACAGCGTGCGTGCCGGCATCACGCTCAACGAGGCCGATCTGCGCACCTACTACACCGAGAACCTCGCCCGTCTGGCCGGCAAGGAAGAACGCCGTGCGAGCCACATCCTCATCAATGCCTCCAAGGACGCGCCCGCCGCAGACCGCGAGAAGGCCAAGGCCCGTGCCACGGCCTTGCTCGAACAGGTGCGCAAGGCGCCCGGCACGTTTGCCGACGTGGCGAAGAAGTCTTCCGAAGACACGGGCTCTGCAAGCCAGGGGGGGGATCTGAATTTCTTCGGCCGTGGTGCCATGGTCAAGCCTTTTGAGGACGCCGCCTTCACGCTCAAGAAGGGCGAGATCAGCGACGTGGTCGAGACCGATTTCGGCTACCACATCATTCAAGTGACCGACATCAAGACGCCTCGCCAGCCCACGTTCGAGGAACTGCGCCCTTCGCTGGAGGCAGAATTGAAGCAGCAGCAGGCCCAGCGCAAGTTCGCAGAAGTGGCAGAGTCGTTCACGAACAGTGTGTATGAGCAGTCGGACAGCCTGCAGCCTGTGGCCGAAAAGCTCAAGCTGAAGATCCAGGCCGCCACCGGCGTGACCCGCACGCCAGCACCGGGCGCCACGGGCCCGCTCGCCAACGCCAAGCTGCTCGAAGCGCTGTTCTCCTCGGATTCGCTGCAGAACAAGCGCAACACCGAAGCGGTGGAAATCGGCCCCAGCCAGATCGCTGCCGCGCGTGTCACGACCTACACGCCCGCCCGCACACTGCCGCTCGAGGAAGTGCGCGCCCGGGTGCGCACCCTGTACGTCGCCGACAAGGCCGCGCAGCTGGCCCGCGCAGAAGGTGAAGCCAAGCTGGCTGCGTGGAAGGCCGCGCCAGGCTCTGCCACCGGTCTGGCGGCTGCCACCGTGGTGTCGCGCGAGCAGCCGCAGAACCTGCCGCGCTCGGTGATCGACGCTGCGCTGCGCGCTCCGTCCAACGAGTTGCCGCAGTGGGTGGGCGTGGACCTGGGTCCGCAAGGCTATGCGGTGGTCAAGGTCAACCGCGTCATCGAGCGTGATGCACCAGATGCGCAGCGTGCGGAGCAGGAGCGCCAACAATATGTGCAATGGTGGACGACGGCCGAGGGCCTGGCGTACTACGAAATGCTCAAGCAGCGCTTCAAGGTCCAGATCAAGGCGCAACGCCCTGAGGCCGGCGCACAAGGTACCGCAGAAAATTGATGATTTTGGCGCCGGGACAAAATTCCCGGGCTATAATACAAAGCTACGGTGGCTGTAGCTCAGTTGGTAGAGTCCAGGATTGTGATTCCTGTTGTCGTGGGTTCGAGCCCCATCAGCCACCCCAGTTTCAAAGCCCTGCAACGTTCGCGTTGCAGGGCTTTTTGCTTTGCGCTGCTCGCGCTTTGTGGCGGGCGAGACACCGCTGAAGGAGTTCTGCCGATGGGCGACTCAAGGGTCACGGACGCGCGGGCACGGCTGCGGGAAGCACGCGCGAATGTCGGTATCGGTGGTTGGAGGCGTGGTGAAAAACGGTGCGACTGTGCAGGGCGTTTGAGGAAAGTGCCTGGCCTGCCCGGAGGGACTCGAACCCCCGACCTATAGCTTAGAAGGCTATTGCTCTATCCAGTTGAGCTACGGGCAGATGGGTTTTCGGCAACATGCTGTGGCCTACTCACGGTGCGGATGGATCCGCGGCTGCAATGCGGGTTGCAGAGGCCGCATCATACCTCTGGCGCGGCGGTGGCCCGGGTGGGCGCCGCATGATTTTTGCGATGCAGCAGGGCTGAGAGCCTGTTCAATATCTTTTTGAAGATCGCATGGGAGTGCAATCGGTATGAGTGGATGCGCCGGG
>NZ_JBMIRS010000176.1:0-20230 GCF_049198005.1 Paracidovorax sp. MALMAid1276
TATCCATCAAGCGCTGACAGCTATCAAAACAATAGTCCAGCAGCTCGCCATGCCCTCCCACAGCAACGCCGAGGCCCACGACGCCCCCGGCCTGCCTGCGCTGGGTGCCGAAGGCATGCCCGAGGTGGTGGACCAGGTGGCCCTGGCGCGGCTGTATGGCGAACCGCTGTTCGCCATGCCCACCGACCTCTACATCCCGCCCGACGCGCTGGAGGTCTTTCTCGAAGCCTTTGAGGGCCCGCTGGACCTGCTGCTGTACCTGATCCGCAAGCAGAACTTCAACATCCTCGACATCCCGATGGTGAGCGTCACGCGCCAGTACCTGGCGTATGTGGACGAGATCCGCAGCCGCAACCTGGAGCTGGCGGCCGAGTATCTGCTGATGGCGGCGATGCTGATCGAGATCAAGTCGCGCATGCTGCTGCCGCCCAAGAAGCAGGAGGGCGGCGAGGAGCCCGAAGACCCGCGCGCGGCCCTGGTGCGCCGACTGCTCGAATACGAGCAGATGAAGATGGCGGCCATGCGCCTGTCGCACCTGCCGCAGTACGGCCGCGACTTCCTCAAGGCCCAGGTCTATATCGAGCAAAGCCTGCAGCCGCGCTTTCCGGAGGTGCACGTGGTGGACCTGCAGGACGCGTGGCGCGACATCTTGAAGCGCGCCAAGCTGGTGCAGCACCACAAGATCACGCGCGAGGAGCTGAGCGTGCGCGAATACATGAGCATGGTGCTCAAGACGCTGCAGGGGCGGCGCTTTGTCGAGTTCGAAGAGCTGTTCGAGCCCGAAAAAGGCAGCACCGTGCTGGTGGTGACCTTCATCGCGCTGCTGGAGCTGGCCAAAGAGACGCTGATCGAGATCACGCAGGCCGAAGCCTTCGCGCCCATCTACGTGCGCCTGGCCTATACCCCGGCCTAGTGTCCCGAGTTAGAAGTTCGTTGAAAAGATAGAGATGTCGAAATCGTTGTCAGGCAAGGCGCAAACCACAGCGATAGCCGTAGCTATCGCGAGGATTTGCAACGCCGCATGGCGGCGATTCTCGACATCTTTATGAAACGACTTCTAACTTGGGACACTAGGGCCGACCCACTGTTCACCGCCCAGGCCGGTGGCCGTGGCACTACCTCTTCAACCGCAAGCCATGGCATCCCACGACTTCGACGTCCTCATCGTAGGCAGCGGCCTCGCCGGCCTCTCGGCCGCCCTTCACCTGGCGCCCACGCACCGCGTGGCCGTCATCACCAAGCGCGCGCTGCAGGACGGCGCGAGCGCCTGGGCCCAGGGCGGCATTGCGGCCGTGCTGGCCGACGACGACAGCTTTGCCGCGCACATCGAAGACACGCTGGTGGCGGGCGCCGGCCTGTGCGACCTGGCCACCACGCGCTTCGTGGTGGAGAACGCGCCCGAGTCCATCGCCTGGCTGCGCAGCCTGGGCGTGCCCTTCACGCTCGAAGGCGACCAGTTGCACCTGACCCGCGAGGGCGGCCACAGCGCGCGCCGCATCGCCCATGTGACCGATGCCACGGGCGCGGCCGTGCAGCGCACGCTGATCGACGTGGTGCGCGCCACGCCGGGCATCACGCTGTTCGAGCACCACACGCTGGTGGACCTGATCACCCCGCGCAAGCTGGGATTGAGCGGCCACCGCTGCCTGGGCCTGCACGCGCTCGACAGCGAAACCGACCAGGTCGTGACCTTCCGCGCGCCGCAGACCATCCTGGCTACGGGCGGCGCCGGCAAGGTGTACCTGTACACCACCAACCCCGACACCGCCACCGGCGACGGCATTGCCGCCGCATGGCGCGCGGGCTGCCGCGTGGCGAACATGGAGTTCATCCAGTTCCATCCCACGGGGCTCTACCACCCGCACGAGAAGTCGTTCCTCATCAGCGAAGCCGTGCGCGGCGAAGGCGGCCGGCTCTTGCTGCCCCCGTCGGCCGGCGGCACGCGCTTCATGCCCGACCACGACCCGCGCGCCGAGCTGGCCCCGCGCGACGTGGTGGCCCGCGCCATCGACTTCGAGATGAAGAAGCACGGCCTCGACTGCGTGCACCTCGACATCTCGCACCAGGGTCCTGAATTCCTGCAGGAACATTTCCCGAACATCCTGGCGCACTGCGCGTCGCTCGGCATCGACATCACGAAGGAGCCCATCCCCGTGGTGCCGACCGCGCACTTCACCTGCGGCGGCGTGCTGACCGACCTGGCCGGCCGCACCGACCTGCCCGGGCTGTTTGCCGTGGGCGAGGTGGCCTGCACAGGCCTGCACGGCGCCAACCGCCTGGCCAGCAACTCGCTGCTTGAATGCATGGTGTTCGCCCGCGCCGCCGCGCAGGCCATCGCGGCCGCCCCGGCCACCGAGCTGCCGGCCGTGCCCGCCTGGGACGACAGCCGCGTGACCGATGCCGACGAGTGCGTGGTCATCTCGCACAACTGGGACGAGCTGCGCCGCTTCATGTGGGACTACGTGGGCATCGTGCGCACCAACAAGCGCCTGGAGCGCGCCGCGCACCGCATCGCCATGCTGAAGGCCGAGATCCAGGAGTTCTATGCCCACTTCCATGTGTCGCGCGATCTGCTGGAGCTGCGCAACCTGGTGCAGGTGGCCGACCTGATCGTGAAGAGCGCCCAGGCCCGCCGCGAGAGCCGCGGCCTGCATTTCAGCCGCGACTACCCCGAGGTGGCCGCCCCTTCCGCACCCACCATCCTCGTCCCCCCGGTGCCCCGATGACCTACAGCGTCAAAGAAATTTTCTACACCCTGCAGGGCGAAGGCGGCCAGGCCGGCACGCCGGCCGTGTTCTGCCGCTTTGCGGGCTGCAACCTCTGGACCGGCCGTGAGCGGGACCGCGCGCAGGCCATCTGCCAGTTCTGCGACACCGAATTTGTGGGCACGGACGGCACGCTGGGCGGCAAGTTCGACTCCGCCACCGCGCTGGCCGCGCGCATCGCAGCCCAATGGCCTGCGGGTGCAGGCCACCGCCTGGTGGTGCTGACGGGCGGCGAGCCGCTGCTGCAGGTGGATGCGGCGCTGATCGACGCGCTGCACGCGCAGCAGTTCCGCATTGCGGTGGAAAGCAACGGCACCGTGGCCGCACCCGAAGGCATCGACTGGCTGTGCATCAGCCCCAAGGCCGGCGCACCGTGGGTGCAGCGCAGCGGGCAAGAGCTGAAACTGGTGTGGCCCCAGCCCGGCTTTGACCTGCAGACGCTGGAGCGGGACACCCAGTTCACCCACCGCTTTCTGCAGCCCATGGACGGACCGCTGCAGCGCCAGAACACCGCCGCCTGCATCGACGCCTGCATGGCCTACCCTGCATGGCGATTGAGCCTGCAAACCCACAAGCTCACCGGCATCCGCTGACCTGATTTCCTCTCCTGCCATGCTGTTCACCATCTCCCAGCGCTTTTTCTTCGACGCTGCCCACACACTGCGCCGCGAGATCGAGGCCGAAGGCAGCCGCCGCGTGCACGGCCACACCTACCACGCCGAAGTGTTTCTGACCGGCCCGCGCGACCCTGCCACCGGCATGGTGCTGGACCTGGGCCTGCTGCGCCAGGGCCTGGCCGTGGTGCGCGAGCAGCTGGACCACCACATGCTCGACGACGTGCCCGGCCTGGGCACGCCCACGCTCGAAAACCTGTGCCTGTTCATCGCCCAGGCCCTGCCCGCCGACCTGCGCCCCAGCGTGAGCCGCGTGCGCGTGTGGCGCGAGGCGCTGGGCGACAGCTGCACGCTGGACCTGTTCACCGTGCCCTGACAGCCGCCGCAGGCGCCCCCGATTCAACAACTCCATCCAGGCAAGCCCCATGTTCCGCACCCTGCTCAAATCCAAGATCCACCGCGTCGCCGTGACTCAGTGTGAGCTGCACTACGAGGGCTCCTGCGCCATCGACGAAGACCTGCTGGACGCCGCCAACATCGCCGAGAACGAGCAGATCCACATCTGGAACATCAACAACGGAGAGCGCTTCGTCACCTACGCCATCAAGGGCCAGCGCGGCAGCGGCATGATCTCGGTGAACGGCTCGGCCGCGCGCCGCGCCTCGGCGGGCGATCTCATCATCATTGCCGCCTTTGCCCAGGTGCACGAAGACCAGGTGGCCACACACCAGCCGCAGCTGGTGTTTGTGGACGGGCACAACCGCCAGACGGAACTGCGCCATGCAGTGCCTACGCAGGCGCTGTGATTTCCAAGCGTCGTCACCCATGCAAAGTCCGTTCACGCTGAGCTTGTCGAAGCGCCGCGCGAGGCTTCGACAGGCTCAGCCCGAACGGTCGTGAATGATGGAACGCCACACCGTATGAGCACATCTCTGCATCCTCCGAACGACACCCTGGCCGCGCGCAGCCTCGCCAGCGTCTGGCACCCCTGCACGCAGATGAAGCGGCACGAGGCCCAGCCGCCCGTGGCCATTGCGCGCGCAGAGGGGCCGTGGCTCTATGGCACCGACGGCCAGCGCTATCTGGACGGCATCAGCTCGTGGTGGGTCAACCTGTTCGGCCACAGCCACCCGCACATCCAAGCCGCGCTGGCCGACCAGATCGGCCAGCTCGACCATGTGATGCTGGCCGGTTTCACCCATGCGCCGGTGGTGGAGCTGTCGGAGCGCCTGGCCGCGCTCACCGGCCTGGGCCATGCGTTCTACGGCAGCGATGGCGCGGCCGCCACCGAGATCGCGCTGAAGATGAGCGCGCACTACTGGCGCAACACCGGCCGCCCGGGCAAGAGCCGCTTTGTGGGCCTGGCCGGCGGCTACCACGGCGAAACCGTGGGCGCGCTGGCCGTGACCGACATCGCCATCTTCCGCGAGGCCTATGCGCCGCTGGTGCGCCTGGCCGACACCGTGCCCAGCCCCGACGCGCGCAGCGCCGCACGGGGCGAGACCGCAGCCGATGTGGCCCGCCGCGCCGCCGCCGCGCTGGAGCAATGGCTGCAGCAGCACCACGCCACCACCGCCGCGCTCATCGTGGAGCCCCTGGTGCAGTGCGCCGCCGGCATGGCCCTGCACGACCCCGAGTACCTGCGCCAGGCGCGCGCGCTGTGCAGCCGCTACGAGGTGCACCTGGTGGTCGACGAGATCGCCGTGGGCTTTGGCCGCACGGGCACGATGTTCGCGCACCAGCAGGCGGGCATCCGGCCGGACTTCATCTGCCTGTCCAAGGGCCTCACGGGCGGCACGCTGCCGCTGTCGGCCGTGCTGACCACCCCCGAGGTGTACGCCGCCTTTTATGACGACGACGTGGCGCGCGGCTTTCTGCATTCGCACTCGTACACCGGCAACCCGCTGGCCTGCCGCGCGGCGCTGGCCACGCTGGAGCTGTTCGACCAGCTCGATGCCCTGGCCGCCAATGTGGCGCTGGCGCAGCGCATCGACGCCGCCTGCGCACCGCTCACCCAGCACCCCCGCGTGCGCCATGCGCGGCGCCTGGGAATGATCTGGGCCTGGGACGTGGACACCCCGCTGCGCGACTTTGCCCGCCGCTACCACCAGCACGCCATGGCGCGCGGCCTGGTGCTGCGCCCCATCGGGACCACGGTCTACACCATGCCACCCTATGTGCTGGACGATGAGGCGGTGCAGTGCCTTGCCAGCGGCGCGCTCGATGCGCTGAACGCCACCCTGCAGGAGGAGAAGAGTTGATGATGGGATGTTTTGTGACCGGCACCGACACGGGCGTCGGGAAGACGCTGGTGTCTGCGGGGCTGCTGCACGCGCTGGCGCCCCACCACCGCCGCGTGGTGGGCATGAAGCCCGTGGCCGCCGGGCTGGTGCCCTGGGGCGAGGACTGGGCCAGCGAAGACGCCATTGCCCTGCGCGCCGCATCCACCGTGGCCGTGCCGCCCGAGCTGGACAACCCCGTGCTGCTGCCCGACCCGCTCTCGCCGCACATTGCGGCTGCGCGCGCCGGGGTGCAGATCGACATCGACGCCATCGTCGCCAGCTACCACGCGCTGGCCGCCCAGGCCGATGCCGTGGTGGTGGAGGGCGCCGGCGGTTTTCATGTGCCGCTGACCGACACGCTCACGGGCGCCGACCTGGCCCAGGCGCTGGGCCTGCCCATGGTGCTGGTGGTGGGCCTGCGGCTGGGCTGCCTGAACCACGCGCTGCTGACGGCCGAGGCCATCCGCGCGCGGGGCCTCACGCTGGCCGGCTGGGTGGCCAACCGTGTCGACCCCGGCATGGAGGCGGCGGGCGACAACATCGCCTATCTGCGGGCGCGGCTCGGTGCCCCGCTGCTGGGCGAAGTGCCCTACCAGGATCTGCCCGACCCGCGCAGCCTGGTGCTGGAGCTGCCCCCCGAATGGCTGTGATGCATAACACCTCAGCCGCTGCGCCCGGCACTGCCCCCTCCTCCGCCTCGTCCACCTCGTCCACCTCGTGGCTCGACGAGATTCCCGCGCGCCTGGCCGACATCGAGCGCGCCCACCTGCTGCGCCGCCGCCGCGTGGTAGAGCCCGCCGGTGGCGCACGCCTGCGGGTCGACGGCCAGCCCATGCTGGCGTTCTGCAGCAACGACTACCTGGGCCTGGCCAGCCACCCCGCGCTGGCCGAGGCCGCACGCGAAGCCACGCACCGTTTCGGCGTGGGCTCGGGCGGCTCGCCGCTGGTCAGCGGCCACAGCGCCGCCAACGCCGCGCTGGAGCATGACCTCGCCGCCTACGTGCAACTGCCCCGCGCGCTGTACTTCTATGCGGGCTATGCCACCAACACCGGCATCATCCCCGCGCTGGTGGGCGAGGGCGATGCCCTTTTTTCGGACGCGCTGAACCACGCCTGCCTGATCGACGGCGCGCGGCTGTCGCGCGCCACCATCCACCGCTATCCCCACGCCGACCTGGCCGCACTCGAAGCGCAGCTGGCCGCCAGACCCGCGCGGCGCAAGCTGGTCATCAGCGACGCGGTGTTCAGCATGGACGGCGACCTGATCGACATCCCGGCCCTGCTGGCGCTGTGCGAGCGCCACGACGCCCTGCTGCTGCTGGACGACGCGCACGGCTTTGGCGTGCTGGGGCCGCAGGGGCGCGGCAGCCTGGCCGCCGCCGGCCTCACCGGTGCCACGGCCTCGCGCCGCGTGCTCTACATGGCCACGCTGGGCAAGGCGGCCGGGGTGGCCGGTGCATTTGTGGCGGGCGATGCCGCACTCATCGAGTGGCTGCTGCAGAAAACACGCACCTACATCTTTGCCACGGCCGCCCCGCCGCTGCTGGCGGGCGCGCTGCGCCAGAGCCTGCAGCTGATGGCCGCCGCCGACGACCGCCGCGCGCACCTGGCCGCACGCATCCAGCAACTGCGCAGCGGGCTGGCCGCCCTGCCCCCGGCTTCGGGCTGGCACCTGCTGCCGTCGCACACGCCGGTGCAGGCCCTGGTCATCGGCAGCAACGAGGCCGCGCTGGCCGTGATGGAAGGCCTGCGCGAGCGTGGCCTGTGGGTGCCCGCCATCCGCCCGCCCACCGTGCCCGCGGGCACGGCACGCCTGCGCATCGCGCTGTCGGCCGCGCACACGGCGGACGACGTCGCCCAGCTGCTGGATGCACTGCACGCACTGGCTGCAGCCCCCGGCGATACCATCCACGCTCCGGGCGCGCCGACGCGCGCACCGGCCTCACCCCTTCCTGCCGCGAGAAACTCATGCCCCACCTGACGATTGAATACTCCGCCAACCTGGCCCGCTACCCCGAGGCCGACACCCTGACAGCGCTGAACGCGGCGCTGTGCGCGCACCCCCAGGTGCAGGACGAGGCCGACCTGAAGACCCGCTTCATCGCCACCAGCAGCTTCGAGATCGGCACGGCACCCGCCCACCGCGCGTTCGTGCATGCCCAGCTGCGAGTCCTGTCCGGCCGCACGCCCGAGGCGAAAAAGGAGCTTTCCGACATCATCGCCGCCGTGCTGCGCGAACGCACGCCCCGACCTGCCGGGGTGATGGTGCAACTCAGCGTGGAGATCGTGGACATGGACCGGGGCTCATACGCCAAGGAACGGCTCTGAGCCGGTCAAACGTGTCTGGGCCCGTCGGCCGCATTGCCTGTGATGGGCAGGACGATGCCGGCGATGACGCAGTCGCAGCAAGGCGCTGCCAGACGCACGCAGCCCGAAGACGTCACGCGTGCCCGCGAAAATCAAGGCGCCCATCGCTCGCGCCGTGAGGCTGCAGCGTGCTGGGCGACGTCCCATCGCCTCGTGCAACATGGCCTCCGTTGCGATCCCCGGGCCCACTCCACGGGTCGCCCCATGAGGATGAGGGCCCGAGGTGAAAGTCCACGTCGTGCACGGAAGCGGCTCCATGCGCCGGTGCCTCTGGGACACAACCGGGCATGGCGGGGTCGAAAGTCATCGCAGCGCCCCTGGCCCAAGGCTCAGTGCGTGTCCGAAGAGAACTTTTCGTAGCGCTCCTGGCGCCAGACGTCGTAGTCCTCGTCCAAAAGCCTCAGGGCTTCCTGCCGCCAGTTCGATGCCCGGGGCCTGCGTTGCCCATCGCTCTCCATCGCATCGCCAAATTCCGCATCGCCCCGCAGCTCGTCCACGTCGCGCCTCAGGTATGTGTGCGCATATGCGCCGTCTTCGGTGTCTTTGTAGCCCATGGTCTGCCCCCTGTTGGTTCAGCGTGGTCCCCATAAACCGTTGGCGGCCGGGCCGCGCAACGGTCCTGCGCACACGCGCAGATCACATTTGCTTGTTGGATTAGGAGGAACGGCCGCCGTGCTGCTGGTCTTCACGTTGCGCCTGGTTGCGCTGGCTGCTCTCGTTCACTGCGTCCGTGTCGGAATAGCCGCCCTGCTGCGGGTTGCGGCTGTTGCCGATGCTCTGTTCGGCCTGGCGCTGGTGCTGGCCCTGGCGCTGATCACCGCGGTCACGCTGGTCACGCTCGACGTTCTGGCCCTGCTGGGTGTTTTGGGGGTTTTGCTGGTTTTGCTGCTTCTGGTTGGTCATGGTTGGCTCCTCGTGAAAGATGAACTAGGTATGCACAACAACCCGTGTGCAAATTCATTCTTGAAAAGCCCGCATGACCGCCGTGTAGGCCGGCTCCTATAGCGATGTCGGCAGCGCGCGATGCACCGTAAGCAGCTGAACGGCGTGTTTCCGATTGCAAGCATCGCGCCACAGACAGAGCTGCATGCTGCGCTTGCGCGGCATCGCGCCGATGCCTGTCAACGAACCAGCGTGGCTGCCAGCCAGCCGCGCAGGCTGTTGATGAACGCCCACTCCTGCACCCGGGCCAGGTCGTCCACGCGCAGCACGCCCTCCTCGACGCGGCCCTCGGCGAGGGCCACGGCACGGCCCACGCCGGGCAACAAGCCGCAGCGCAGCGGCGGGGTGATCCAGGCGCCATCCACCCGCGCAGCCACGTTGCCGAAGGTGCTTTCGGTGATCTCTCCGGCGGCATTCCACAGCAGGGTGTCGAACACGCCGGGCACGGTGGGGGCAAACGCCGCATAGTGCGCGCGGCGGGTGGTCTTGTAGCGCACGAACTCGCTGTGCGCGTCTTCGAACGGGCGCTGCGCCACGGCCAGGCGCACGGGCTCTTCGGTGGCTTGCAGTGCAAAGGCCTCGGCGCGCGCGCTGCCGTCGGCCGCCAGCAGCAGGCGCACGCGCCAGTCGCCATCGCGGTGCTGCAGGGCGGCTATCTGCAGCTCCTGGCGCACGGCGTGGGCGTTGAACGGGTAGCCGAAATGCGCGGCTGCCTCGCCCATGCGGCGCACGTGCAGGTCGGAATGGTGGAACTTGCCGTGGTGCAAGCCCAGGGTTTCCAGGATCTCGAACGGCGCGCTCGCGCGCTCCACAAACGCGCGCTTGTGCCGCCATTCGGCCCATTCCGCGGCCGCCTCGGCGCCCGAGGTGATGCCGCTGCCGATGCCGCAGGTGGCGCGCTGCGGCGCCGTGCCGCGCAGCACCACGGTGCGGATGGGGACGTTGAAGGTGGCCGCCACGCGGTGCAGGCCATCGGGGCCCGCACTGCCCTCCACGGGCCGCACCACGCCCACCGCGCCGCAATACACGCCGCGCGGTGCGGGCTCCAGCGCGCGGACCATCTGCATCGCGCGCACCTTGGGCGCGCCGGTGACCGATCCGCACGGGAACAGCGCCGCAAACACATCGGCCAGCTGCGTGCCGGGACGGGTGCGGGCCGTCACGTCCGAGGTCATCTGCCACACGGTGGGCAGGGCCTGGGTGGCGAACAGTGCGGGCACCTGCACGCTGTGCGGCAGCGCGATGCGCGAGAGGTCGTTGCGCAGCAGGTCGACGATCATCACGTTCTCGGCGCGCTCCTTGGGCGCCGTGCGCAGATGCTCGGCATGGGCCGCGTCTTCGTCGGGCGTGGCACCCCGTGGCGCGGTGCCCTTCATCGGGCGCGCCAGGATGCGGCCGCCCTCGGGCGCGTCCTCCCAGTCAAAGAACAGCTCGGGCGAGACCGACAGCACCTGCTCGTCGCCCGCGTCGATGTGCGCCGCGTAGCCGCCGGGCTGGGCGCGGTGCAGCGCGGCAAACAGGGTGTCGGCGCTGCCCTGCCGCAGTTGCCCGGCCAGCGGCGCCGTGTAGTTGACCTGGTACAGCTCGCCCGCCGCGATCGCCTGCTGGATGCGATCAAGCGCCGCGTCAAAGTCGCCCCGCGCCAGGCCTTCACCCCAGTCCACCTGGGCGGCCTCGGCGGGTGCGGGCGGCGCCGCATCGTCCGGCCAGGGCTGCGCGGCGTCGTACACCGCAAACCAGGCCAGCGGCCCATCGACCGCGTGGGTGGGCAAGGCGGCATCGAAGGCAGGGGCCGCCTCGTAACGCACATAGCCCACGCACCAGCGGCCCTGCTGGGCGGCGGCATGCACGGCCTGCAGCACGGGGCGCACTTCGCCCAGCCCATGCGCCGCCAGCACCTCGCACGGCCCGCCAAAGGCATGACGCAGACGCGGTGCCCCAGCGTTCAACGCGGGCGTGAAGTCGATGCGTGAAATATGAGTCAAAACAGGCTCCAGCGCTTTACCAATAAGCGCCAGCAGCTATAACAATAATAGCAAACACATTCTCAGGCAGCCCCGAGATGCGGCACCAGGGCCGCCGCGGGCGCCCCCTGCCTGAGCGCCGCCGTGAACGCCAGCATGCGGTCAATGGGCTGGCGCGCGCGGGGGATGAGCAGCGGGTCCACCTCGATGGCGCCCGCGCCGGTCTGCAGCACGCGGGCCACGTCGGCCAGGCCGTTCATCGCCATCCAGGGGCAGTGCGCGCAGCTCTTGCAGGTGGCGCTGTTGCCGGCCGTGGGGGCCTCGTAGAAGGTCTTGCCGGGGTTCAGCGTACGCAGCTTGTGCATCATGCCGTTGTCGGTGGCCACGATGAACTCGGCCGCATCCATCTCGCGCGCAGCCTTGAGGATGGCGCTGGTGGAGCCCACGGCATCGGCCAGGGCCACCACGTCGGCAGGGCTTTCGGGGTGCACCAGCACCTTGGCGTTCGGGTGCTCCTGTTTCAGCAGTTCCAGCTCCACGGCCTTGAACTCGTCGTGCACGATGCAGGCGCCGTTCCAGAAGACCATGTCCGCGCCCGTTTCGCGTTGGATGTAGGCACCCAGGTGGCGGTCGGGCGCCCACAGGATTTTCTGACCGGCGGCTTTCAAGGCACTCACGATCTCCAGCGCGCAGCTCGACGTAACCAGCCAGTCCGCGCGCGCCTTCACGGCGGCGCTGGTGTTGGCGTACACCACCACGGTGCGGTCAGGGTGCGCGTCGCAAAACGCGCTGAACTCGTCGATGGGGCAGCCCAGGTCGAGCGAGCAGGTCGCGTCCAGGTCGGGCATGAGCACGGTCTTTTCCGGGCTCAAAATTTTGGCCGTCTCGCCCATGAAGCGCACACCGCTCACCACCAGGGTCTGCGCGGCGTGGTCGCGGCCAAAGCGGGCCATCTCCAGCGAGTCGCTCACGATGCCGCCGGTCTCCTCGGCCAGATCCTGCAGGTCGGGGTGCACGTAGTAGTGCGACACCATCACCGCGTTCTTTTCTTTCAGAAGGCGGCGGATCTGGTCTTTGAGCGTTGCGCGCTCGGCCTGTGTGGGCTCGGGCGGCACGCGCGCCCAGGCATGCTTGGTGGAACAGACGGCGCCCGACGCGGCCTCGTCCGGCTGTTCGTACTCGACATCGATGCGGTTCAGGGTGGCGATGGTCATGCCAGCTCCTGCAGGCGCATCGAGAAATCGGTGGCCTTCACGTCTTTCGTCAGCGTGCCGATGGAGATGCGGTCCACGCCCGTCTCGGCCAATTCGCGCAGGCCATCGAGCGTCACGCCGCCCGAAATCTCCAGGATGGCGCGGCCCGCATTGATGCGCACCGCTTCGCGCAGCATGGGCAGCGGCATGTTGTCCAGCAGCACCATCTTGGCGCCCGCGTCCAGCGCCTCGGCCAGTTGCTCCAGCGTCTCGACCTCGATTTCGATGAATTGGGCCTGCGCGGCCACGGCTTGCGCGGCCTGCAGCACGGCCGTCACGCCACCGGCGGCGGCGATGTGATTCTCCTTGATGAGCACCGCGTCGTGCAGGCCGATGCGGTGGTTGGTGCCGCCGCCCACGCGCACGGCGTACTTCTGCGCCAGGCGCAGGCCGGGGAGGGTCTTGCGCGTGTCCACGATCTGCGCGCGGGTGCCGGCCACCACGTCCACATAGCGGCGGGTCTTGGTGGCCACGGCCGAGAGCAGCTGCAGAAAGTTGAGCGCGGTGCGCTCGGCGCTCAGCAGCGCGCGGGCCTGGCCTTGCATCTCCAGCACCACCTGGTCGGGGGCGCAGTGCTGCCCTTCGGCCACATGCCAGGTGATCTGCACCGTGGGGTCGAGTGCGCGCAAGGCCGCCTCGGCCCAGGGGGCGCCGCAGATCACGGCTTCTTCGCGCGCCAGGATGCGCGCGCGGGCGCGGCGGGCGGGGTCGATCAGGCCGGCCGTGAGGTCGCCCGAGCCCACGTCTTCGGCCAGGGCTCGGGCCACGTCGGCCTGGGCCAGGGCTTGCACGTGTTCGGTATCGCTCATGGAGCCAGACATGGAGCCAGTCATGGAGCTTGTCGCGGGGTTTGTTGCGGGGTGTAACGCTGCGGTCATGGGCCGCGAGCATACCGGGAACACAAAGGCCACGGCGCCAGCGCAGGCCGCTTCGCGCACGGCCCCTCGACCATAAGTACACCCAGCATCGCTCCCCTAGACTCGCGGCAATTTTTTTGCCCGCGAGCCCCATGACCGCCCCGCAAACCGCCGAATCCGCCACCCCCTACGGCACGCTGCCGCCCGCCTCGCCGCTGCCCGCGCGCAAACCCGTGAGCCTGCCGCGCCTGGCGCAGATGCGCGCTGCGGGCGAAAAGATCGCCATGCTGACGGCCTATGACGCCACCTGCGCCGCCGTGGCCGACGCGGCGGGCGTGGACTGCATCCTGGTGGGCGATTCGCTGGGCATGGTGTGCCAGGGGCTGCCCAGCACGGTGGGCGTGCTGCTCGACACCATGGCCTACCACACGGCCAGCGTGGCGCGCGGCCTGCAGCGCGCGCAGGGCACGGCCTGGCTGGTGGCCGACCTGCCCTACGGCAGCTATGCCGAAAGCCGCGAGCAGGCCTTGCGCAGTGCCTGCGTGCTGATGCAGGCGGGGGCGCACATGGTCAAGCTCGAAGGCGGCGGCTGGACGGCGCCCACGGTGGAGTTTCTGGTGCAACGCGGCGTGCCCGTGTGCGCCCACCTGGGCCTCACGCCGCAAACGGTGCATGCCCTGGGCGGCTACCGCGTACAGGGCCGGGGCGACGACGCGGCGCGCACCCTGCGCAAGGACGCGCGCGAGCTGCAGGACGCCGGCGCCGCCATGCTGGTGCTGGAGATGGTGCCCGCCGTGCTGGCCGCCGATCTGACGGCCGAGCTGGCGCACTGCCACACCATCGGCATCGGCGCGGGCAACGGCACCGCCGGCCAGGTGCTGGTGCTGCACGACATGCTGGGCATGAACCTCGGAAAGATGCCGAAGTTCGTGCACGACTTCATGCAGGGCGCGGGCAGCGTGCGCGGCGCCATCGAGGCGTATGTGCAGGCCGTGAAGCGGGGCAGCTTTCCGGACAACGCCGTGAACGCGTGGTGAGCCCTTTATTTATCTATCCAACTCTCTCTCTGCCTTTTTCGTCCCCATGCTGATCGCCCGCTCCATCGCCGACCTGCGCCAGGCCCTGTCCCCCTACCGCCGCCCCGCCTTTGTGCCCACCATGGGCAACCTGCACGACGGGCACATCGCCCTGGTGCGCCAGGCCAAGCCCCTGGGCGACGTGACGGTGGCCAGCATCTTTGTGAACCGCCTGCAGTTCCTGCCGCACGAGGATTTCGACAGCTACCCGCGCACCTGGGACGCCGACTGCGCACAGCTGGAGGCCGCTGGCTGCGATGTGCTGTTTGCCCCGCGCGAGGCCGACCTGTACCCCGAGCCCCAGACCTTCAAGGTGCACCCCGATCCGCAACTCGCCGACATGCTCGAAGGCCACTTCCGCCCCGGCTTTTTTGTGGGTGTGAGCACGGTGGTGATGAAGCTGTTTGCCTGCGTGCTGGGCGCCACGGGCGGCACGGCCGTGTTCGGCAAGAAGGACTACCAGCAGCTCATGGTGATCCGCCACTTGGTGCGCCAGTTCGCGCTGCCCATCGACATCGTGGCGGGCGAGACCTGCCGCGCGGCCGACGGGCTGGCGCTGAGCTCGCGCAACGGCTACCTGGGCCCCGAGGAACGCCGGGAGGCCGTGGCGCTGGCCCAGGCCCTGCAGCAGTTGGCGCAGCAGTGGCGTGACACGCCGGCCACCGGGCGCGGCGCGCTGGAAGCCCAGGCGCAGGACACCCTGCGCGCGCGCGGCTGGGCGCCGGACTACCTCACCGTGCGCCGGCGCGCCGACCTGCTGGCGGCCACCGCCAGCGATGCGCCCGGCACGCTGGTGGCCCTGGGCGCAGCGCGGCTGGGCAGCACGCGCCTGATCGACAACCTTGAATTTTGACGAACACTATAATTTTTGTAGCTATAAAGTGTTTACAGATAAGCGCCAACGGTACTTTTTAATCAGAATCTGACACTGCAAGGCCCCGCTCTGGCCCGCCGCGAATCCGCGCGCCAATCGCGGCATCCCCAGGCTGGTGCGCCGCAGCGCCAGCGCGTGGCCGTGCCAATGCCCCCGTTCGGGTAAGCATGTCATCCGCGATGGCTCAGGACTTGCTAGCATGGGCTGCATATGCCCATCCACGCCGCACTCCACCACGTCACGCATTACCAGTACGACCGGCCCGTGAACCTGGGTCCGCAGATGGTCCGGCTGCGACCGGCGCCGCATTGCCGCAGCAACGTGGTGTCGTACTCGCTTCGCGTCGAGCCTGCGCAGCATTTCATCAACTGGCAGCAAGACCCGTTCGCCAACTACCAGGCGCGTCTGGTGTTCCCCGAGAAGACGCGCGAATTCAAGGTCACGGTGGACCTGGTGGTGGAGATGGCGGTGTACAACCCCTTCGACTTCTTCCTGGAGCCCGAGGCCGAGCACATTCCGTTCAAGTACGGCAGCGAGGTGCAGCAGGAACTCGCGCCCTACCTGGCCACCGAGCCCGTCACGCCCCTCGTCCAGGCCTATCTGGACAAGATCGACAAAAGCGAGCAGCGCTCCATCGACTTTCTGGTCAAGCTGAACCAGCAGGTCGCGCAGGACGTGCGCTACCTCATCCGCATGGAGCCCGGCGTGCAGACGCCCGAAGAGACGCTGCAGAAAGCCAGCGGCTCGTGCCGCGACTCGGGCTGGCTGCTGGTGCAGCTGCTGCGCCACCTGGGGCTGGCGGCGCGGTTCGTGTCGGGCTATCTGATCCAGCTCACGCCCGACGTGAAGGCGCTGGACGGCCCCAGCGGCACCGAAGTCGACTTCACCGACCTGCACGCGTGGTGCGAGGTCTACCTGCCCGGCGCGGGCTGGATCGGCCTGGATGCCACCAGCGGCCTGCTGGCGGGCGAGGGCCACATCCCGCTGGCCTGCACGCCCCAGCCTTCGGGCGCGGCACCCATCGAGGGCCTGATGGACGAGGCCGAGGTGGAGTTTGCCCACGAGATGCGCGTGACGCGCATCTACGAATCGCCCCGCGTGACCAAGCCCTACACCGAAGACCAGTGGCAGGCCGTGCTGGCCCTGGGCGACCAGGTGGATGCCGACCTGCAGGCCGGCGACGTGCGCCTGACCATGGGCGGCGAGCCGACCTTTGTGGCCGTGTCCGACCGCGACGCGCCCGAATGGAACACCGATGCGCTCGGCCCCACCAAGCGCGGCTACGCCACCGAGCTCACACACAAGCTGCGCGCCGAATACGGCCAGGGTGGGTTTTTGCATTTCGGCCAGGGCAAGTGGTACCCGGGCGAACAGCTGCCGCGCTGGGCGCTGTCCATCTGCTGGCGGGCGGACGGCCAGCCCACCTGGCACAACTCCGACCTGTTTGCCGACGAGCGCACGCCCACGCACTACACCAGCGAAGACGCGCGCCGCTTCGTCCACCACCTCACGCGCAAGCTGGGCATCACGTCGCGCTACATCCAGCCCGGGTATGAAGACACCTGGTATTACTTGTGGCGCGAGCGCCGCTTGCCCGTCAATGTCGACCCGTTCGACGCGCGGCTGGACGACGAGCTGGAGCGCGCGCGCCTGCGCCGCGTGTTCGAGCAGAAGCTGGACAGCGTGGTGGGCTATGTGCTGCCGCTGCAGCCGGGTTCCGAGGCGCGCGGGGGCCCGGCGCTGGCCGGCAGCGTGTGGAGCACCGGCCCCTGGTTCTTCCGCGACGAGCGCATGTACCTCATTCCAGGCGATTCGCCCATGGGCTACCGCCTGCCGCTCGATTCGCTGCCCTGGGTGAGCCAGGCCGATTACCCCTACCTGATCCCGCAAGACCCCACGGCACCGGCCGAGCCGCTGCGTGCCGCTGCGGCCTTGCGCGCGCGATATGCCACGCAGCCCAGCACGGTGGCCGGCGACCGCGACCTGCCCTACCTGGCCGGCGCCACCGCACCGGGCGAAGCACGCCGCGTGGCGCAGGCGGGCGATGGCGGCGGTGACCACGCGCGCCAGCCGGGCCAGCCCGACCCGTACGCGGGCACGCAGCCCCCGGGCCGCTTCACATCGGCCCACGGCCTGACGCGCACGGCGATGTGTGTGGAGGTGCGCGACCCGCGCCGTGCCAACGGCCCCAAGGCCGAGCGGGTGGGCAGCAAGTCCGGCGTGCTCTACGTCTTCATGCCCCCGCTGGCGCGCCTGGACGACTACCTGGACCTGCTCGCCGCCGTCGAGGCCACGGCCGAAGAGCTGGGCCTGAAGATCGTGCTGGAAGGCTACCCGCCGCCGCGCGACGCGCGCCTGAAGGTGCTGGCCGTGACGCCCGACCCCGGCGTGATCGAGGTCAACATCCACCCCGCCACGCACTGGCGCGAGCTGGTGCAGCACACCGAGTTCCTCTACCAGGCCGCGTGGGAGACCCGCCTGTCGGCCGAGAAGTTCATGACCGACGGGCGCCACACCGGCACCGGGGGCGGCAACCACTTTGTGATGGGCGGCGCCACGCCGGCCGATTCGCCCTTCCTGCGCAAGCCCGAGCTGCTGGCCAGCCTGCTGCTGTACTGGCACAACCACCCCTGCCTGAGCTATCTGTTCAGCGGCCTGTTCGTTGGCCCCACCAGCCAGTCGCCGCGTGTGGACGAGGCGCGCAACGACCAGCTCTACGAGCTGGAGATCGCGCTGCGCGAGATCGAGGCCAACCGCGCCGTATACGGCCAGGACATGCCGCCCTGGCTGGTGGACCGCACGCTGCGCAACATCCTGATCGACGTGACGGGCAACACGCACCGCAGCGAGTTCAGCATCGACAAGATGTACTCGCCCGACAGCAGCACGGGCCGCCCGGGCCTTTTGGAGCTGCGCGCGTTCGAGATGCCGCCCCATGCGCGCATGAGCGTGGTGCAGCAGCTGCTGCTGCGCGCGCTGATCGCCCGCTTCTGGAAGGCGCCCTACCGCGCACCCGCCGCCCGCTGGGGCACCGAGCTGCACGACCGCTGGCTGCTGCCCGCGTTCATCCAGCAGGACATGCGCGATGTGGTGGCCGAGCTGAACGCCGCAGGCTATGCCTTCGATGCCGCCTGGTTTGCGCCGCAGTTCGAGTTCCGCTTCCCACTGGTGGGCACGGTGCAGTCCATGGGCGTGGAGCTGACCCTGCGCAGCGCGCTGGAGCCCTGGCATGTGATGGGCGAAGAAGGCATTGCGGGCGGCACGGTGCGCTATGTGGATTCGTCGCTCGAACGCATCGAGGTGCGGGTGACGGGCCTGAACCCGAGCCGCCATGTGGTCACCGTCAACGGCCAGCCGCTGCCGCTGCAGACCACGGGCACCGAAGGCGAGTTCGTGGCCGGGGTGCGCTACAAGGCCTGGAACCCCGCGAGCGCCCTGCACCCCACCATCGGCGTGCATGCGCCGCTCACGTTCGACATCGTGGACACCTGGATGAACCGGTCGCTGGGCGGCTGCCAGTACCACGTGGCCCACCCGGGCGGGCGCAACTACACCACCTTTCCGGTCAACGCCTACGAGGCCGAAAGCCGGCGCCTGGCGCGCTTCTTCCGCATGGGCCACACGCCCGGCCCGCTGGCTGTGCCGCCGGCCACCATCGAGCTGCCGGGCAGCCGCGAGTTTCCGTTCACGCTCGATCTGCGGCGCAAGATGCGGCCGTAGGGGGACCCTGCGCCCACGGCGCCCACGGCTTCCATTTTTCAGGCTCTAAGGCCCAACCCTTTCAAGGTCTTTCGAGCTTAATCATCTAAGCTGCTGATTGCACGGGATTTTCCGTGTGATGCGGGAGCAGAAGATCTGGCAAGAAGTCATTGAGCGGTTCGAGCAGCAAGCCCCTGGTGCGGTGATGGCGCACTTGGCGTTGGATCAGGCGTTGCCGTCGAGCTGGATCGACGAGGTGTTTCAGGCGCATCGGCAACGGCAGTACCCACGCGAACTGCTGTTCTCCAGCGTGGTGGAACTGATGCTGCTGGTCACGCTGGGGCTGCGGCCCTCGCTGCACGCGGCTGCGCGCAAGATGGCTGATCGGCTACCCGTGTCATTGGCGGCGCTGTACGCCAAGGTGCAGCGTACCGAGCCTGCGGTGCTGCGTGCGCTGGTGCAAGGCAGTGCACAGCGGCTGGTGCCGCTGGTGGGCTGCCTGCCCGAGCGCCAGAGCCTAGCGGGCTGGCAGTTGCGGGTGTTCGACGGCAATCACCTGCCGGCCAGCGAGAAGCGGCTGGCGCCGCTGCGCGGGTTGCGGGGCGCGGCACTGCCGGGCCACACGTTGGTGGTGTACGACCCGGACAGCGCGCTGGTGTGCGACATCGTGGCCTGCGAGGACGCGCACGAGAGCGAGCGCACGGGTGCGGCAGCGCTGATCGAACGCGCCCAGGCCCAGCAGGTGTGGATCGGCGACCGGCACTTCTGCACCCAGGCCATCGTGCAAGGGCTGGCCGAGCGCGGAGCGGGCTGCATCGTGCGCGAGCATGCCCGCCATCCGCGGCTGCGCTCGTGCGGGTTGTGGAGCGAGCAGATCGACATCGAGACCGGGCGGGTGCGCGAGCAGGCGATCGAACTGGCCGAGCCGCATGCGGGCGCGCTCAAGTACTGGCGGCGCATCGAGATCGCCCTTCACGCTCCCACCGAGTCCGGTGACCAGGCCATCGTGCTGTGGAGCAACCTGCCACCCGAGATCGATGCAGCCACCATCGCGCGGCTGTACCGCAAGCGCTGGCGCATCGAAGGCATGTTCGGCCGCTTGGAGTCGGTACTGCACAGCGAGATCAAGACGCTGGGCCATCCGCGCGCGGCGCTGCTGGGCTTTGCCGTGGCTGTGCTGGCCTACAACGTGCTGGCCCTGCTCAAGCAGCTCATCGAGCACGCGCACCGTCAACGCCACCCGGAGCTGGACGTGTCCACCTACCACCTGGCCGTGGACATCGCCAGCGACTACGGGCCGATGCTGCGCATACTGCCATCCGAGCACTGGCCGCGAGCTGACGACGACCCCCGCCAGCTCGTCGATCGCTTGCTGCGGCTGAGCAGCCGCATGAGCCCCAAGCAACTGGCCACCTCCAAGCGCAAGCCAAAGGACGCGCAGGCCAAGGGCTACGTCGATGGGTCCATCGCACGCTCCCATGTGTCCACCGCACGCGTCCTCAAACAGGCCGAGGGAAAAAGACCTTGAAAGGGATGG